>JACQDI010000166.1 GCA_016201195.1 Acidobacteriota bacterium
CCTCCGGCGGCAGGATGAGCGAGGCGATGGCGTGGATCTGCGACACCGGGACCGGGTCGGGAAAGTAGCGGGCAACCAGGTCGCGGAACTCGGGATACGTGAAATGGCGGACGTGGCAGGGACTCACCCAGGGGCTGCGCGCATCATGGGGGCAGGAGATGAGAAACAGGCCGCCGGGGGCAAGCTGCCGGCGCACGCTTTCGAGAAACGCCTCCGCATCGGCCACGTGTTCGATGGTCTCGAACGAAACGACCACGTCGAATGGGCGCTCCGGGGGATGGATGGCCGTGGCGTCGGCGATGCGAAACTCGAGACCGGGCGTTTCGTAGACGCGCCGGGCGGTCTCGATGGCGGCGGGGTCAGCGTCCACGCCCACCACCTCCGCCGCCCCCACGATCTTCAACATGTAGGCGCCGTAGCCGGAGCCGCAGGCCACGTCCAGCACGCGCTTGCCTTCGCAAAAGGCGGACGCAAACAGATAACGGGCGAAATGTTCTCCGGAGGTCAGACCCTTGCGGGAGGCGAGCGGCAGGAAGCGCTCCTCGGAGGGAGGTCCCGTCTCCGAGTCCTGAAAGATCTTGCGCCACTGCTCCGGCGTCGGCCTGTTCAAGAAACGCTCCCGAATGGATCGTGGATCGTAGATCGTGGACGGTAGGATACGGGGCTGGGGCCTACGATCCACGTTCCACGATCCACAATCCAACTTCTGCTATGATGGGCCAGAAAGTCATTCTACCGAACTCTTCTCCAGATGCCCACCTCGACCGCCAGGGCCGGCCCGAGCAGTTATGCCTACCGAGACCTGACCGGGTATTACGACCGGCTGGCTCCGGAGTGGGCGGCGCGCAAGAACCGGTACTATTTTGAGGGGCTGATCCGGCTGCTGCGGTTCCTCGTCCCGCGCGGGTCACGCGTGCTGGAGATCGGGTGCGCCAACGGGGACCTGCTGGCGGCGCTCGAGCCCGCCTACGGCGTAGGCATCGACCTGAGCGCCGGCATGATCGAGGCGGCGCGCAGCCGGCACCCGGAGCTGCACTTCCTGCAAATGGACGCGCACACGCTCCAGCCCGATCCGGCGCTCGCCGGCCCATTCGACTACGTCGTGCTATCGGACCTGGTGGGCGACCTCTACGACGTGCAGGGGGCTCTCGAACAGCTTCGCAACGTGTGCCACCCGCGGACACGGGTAGTCGTTACCTTCTACAACTACCTCTGGGAGCCGGCGCTCAAGGCGGCCGAGCGGCTGGGGTTGAAGACACGGCAGAACCTGCAAAACTGGCTCACCCACCAGGACCTGAAAAACCTGCTCGAGCTGGCCGGCTTCGAGGTGTTCAAGCAGGGGCGGCGTATGCCGTTCCCGCTCTACGTTCCGCTGATCTCGGGGATCCTGAACGCGGTGATGCAGGTGCTGCCGGGGATCCGGCTATTTGGATTGCAGCAATACCTGGTAGCGCGGCTGCGGCCCCAGGGGCGGCAGGGACGGCATTCCTGCTCCGTGGTGGTGCCCTGCCGCAACGAGCGCGGCAACATCGCCGCCGCCGTAGCGCGCACGCCGCCGCTGGGCACGCGCACCGAGATCCTCTTCGTGGAGGGCAACTCGACCGACGGGACGCTCGAGGAGATCCGCGCGGTGATGGCCCGCTACCAGGGACCGCACGAGGTCAAGCTGCTGCAGCAGGGGGACGGACGCGGCAAGGGCGACGCCGTGCGCAAGGGCTTCGCCGCCGCGACCGGAGACGTGCTCATCATTCTAGACGCGGACCTCACGGTGGCCCCCGAGGACCTGCCGCGATTCTTCGAGGCCCTCGAAAGCGGGGCCGGCGAGTTTGTCAACGGGTGCCGCCTGGTCTACCCCATGGAAAGGGAGGCCATGCGCTACCTGAATCTGCTGGGGAACAAGTTCTTCGGCAACATGTTCACCTGGATCCTCGAGCAGCCGATCAAGGATACCCTGTGCGGCGCCAAGGTACTGGCGCGCGAAGACTATGAAAAGATCGCCGCCAACCGGTCGTTTTTCGGAAACTTCGATCCGTTTGGCGACTTCGACCTGCTGTTCGGGGCGGCCAAGCTGAATTTGAAGATCGTGGAGATCCCCGTGCGCTACCGCGAGCGATCTTACGGACGGACCAACATCAGCCGCTTCCGGCACGGGTGGCTGCTGCTGCGCATGTGCGTGTTCGCGGCCAGGAAGTTCAAGTTCTTTTGATGCCTGACGACCGCCGGCTTCCTTTTTCGCTGCACTTGATGACCGCCGCTGCGGTGGCGCTGATTCTGGCGTGGGGAGCGGCTCAGAAAGGTCCGACGCAATGGGACGATAGCTGGTACCTGGCGGGGGCCGTGCGGTTGTTCGATCGTTTCGCGGCGGAAGGCCTCGGAGGCTACTGGCGTGGATTCGAGCAGGCCCGGGGGACCAAAGCCCCGCTCATCACCGGTGGGCGTGTACCGGTTCGCGCGCCAGTTCTTCGAGGAGCGGGTAGCGCTGCTCGCGGTGTTTTTTTCGCTCTCCGCGCCGCTGCTGGCGGGCTTGTCGCGGCTGTTTCTGGTGGAGTATGGCCTGACCGCGCTGGTGATGTGGACGCTGGTGGCGCTGGCCCGCTGGGACGAGACTCGCCGGGAGCGCTGGCTGCTTGCGGTCGGGGCGTTTTGCGGGCTGGGGCTGCTGATGAAGATCACGTTCCCGCTGTTTGCCGGCCCGGTGGTGGCGGTGCTGCTGCTGCGGGCGCACGCCAAGCGTCCGGGACGGCTGTTGGCGGACGTGCTGCTCATCGCCCTGCCGGCCGTGTTGCTCGCGGGTCCGTGGTACGCGCATAACTGGGAGTCGGTGACCCGCCGGTCCTTCGAGGAGAGCTATTTCGCGCCCGTGCATCCGACCGAAAGGCTGTCGCCGCTCGGCGCCGCGTTCGAGTACGGAGTCATGATCGTCAACGAGGGCCTGTCGGCGGTGCACGTGGTTGCGGCGGGCGCGGGGCTCGCCGCCTGGGCGATCCTCCGGCGCGACAACTTCTTGCGCGGCTCGCTGGTTTATGTGATTCCCTGGCTCGTATCGCTGCCGGTGTTCGCTCTCTCCGAGAACCGCGACTTGCGGCTCATCGCACCGATGTTCCCGGCCTTGGCGCTGGCGACGGCGGCGCTGTTCGACACAATGCTCGATCGGAGGCCGCGGCGCTGGCTGATTGCCGGGGCGCTGGCTGGGGCCGGGTTCGTAACGCTGGTGCACTCTTTCTCGATGTTCAGCGAGCGCACCCTGCGTCTGGGCCGGTGGCAAATCCTTTCCCCGACCATCGGGTACGCCTTCCGTCCCAACCCGCAGCACTGGCCGCTGGCGGAGGTGATCGAGCGCATCGCCCACCGCGAGCGGCTCGGACCCGGCTCGCGTTTGATCGCCGGCCTGGGGGCCGACACGTGGTCGTTCAACAGCAACAACCTGGATTTGCAGGCGGTGCTGCTCAAGTACCCGTTCGAGTTTTATACCACCGCCTACACGGCCTCTACGGACGAGATCCGGCGGCTCATGAGCCGGACGCAGTATTTTCTGGTGAAGGAAGGGGGCACGCAGCAGCCGCTGGACCGGTTTCGCTCGGGCTCGCGCACGCTCGACTTTCTGCTCCACGGCCCGCTGTTTCGCGAGGTGGAGCCGGCGATTGGCACGCCCGACGGCGGGCGGATCCGCATCTTCGAGAACGCGAGCGCGGGGCCGGACGCATTTATTTCCGCCCGGCAGCCTCCGGCGCTGCCCGAGCTGCCCAAAGCCGACCTTAACTTCGGGAACCAGTTGCGGGTGACCGGCCTGCGCGCCACCGAGAAAGATGGGCTGTTCACGCTGGCGCTGCGATGGCGCTCGGTGAATCCGGCGGCCGGCGCCTATCGCGTGTTTGTCCACATCGTCGATCAGCAGGGGATGCTGCTGGGGTCCATGGACCACGAGATTCTCCATGCGAGCCCGCCCGTCCGGGAGTGGCAGCCGGGCGACGAGGGATATGAAGCGCGCTACCTGGTCCTGCCGGCGGCGGCCGCCCGGGGCGGCCAGCTCCGCCTGGGGCTGTTCGATCCCGAGACGCGGCTGCGGGTGCCGCTGTGGGCATCGACGCTTCCCCTGAAGGATGATTACACGGCGGCGGTGGTGGAGCCGAACCAGCCGCCAGGCGAGGGGTACCGGTTTCAGATGGAGCCGGCGCCCATCGTCGCCTGCAACGTGGAGTTCGAGGGAGGCCTGCGGCTGACCGGATATTCGCTCGCCCGCTCGGCCGGGGCGGTGTGGGTGCGGCTGCGGTGGAGCGCGCCGCGCAGGCCCCGCGGCAGGCTGCGGTTCTTCGGCCACGCGGTGAGCGACCAGTCGGCCGAAACGCCGATCCTGCTCTCGTTCGACCAGGACCTGACCTTGGATAATGCCGAGGTGGTGCAGGATATCCTGCGCGACGCGACGAAGCTTCCGGGCGGGGCGCAGTTCCTGCGCGCGGGCGTGTTCGACCTCGACCAGCCTCTCGACCGGTTCGCCATCCGCGCGAGCAACCTGCCGCTGAACCGGCAACAGAAGGCGATCTACCTGCCTCTGCCGCTATCCCCGCCACCCGCTCCTCGGTCACAATAACCGCCATGCCGTCCGGCAAGCTGGTCTCCGTTGTGATCCCCTGCTACAATCCCACACGTTTCCTGCGCGAGACGCTGGCCAGCGTGCGCGCGCAGACCGCGCCGCCGGTCGAGATTATCCTGGTGAACGACGGGACGGATCAGCCCGAAAGCCTGCGGGTCCTCGAGTCGGTGGCGAGCGAAGTGACGCGGGTGATCGAGCAGCCGAACCTGGGCCTGGCCGCGGCGCGGAACACGGGCTTCGCGGTCGCCTCGGGCGACTATGTCCTGCCGCTCGACGCCGATGACCACATCGAGCCGGGCTTCCTGGCCGAAACCGCGGCCGCGCTCGAAGCCCATCCCGAGGCGGGTTTCGTCTACACCGACTATCGCGTTTTTGGCGAGACCCGCTACGTGGAGCGCCTCGGGGACTACAACCTCTACCACCTGCTCGACCGCAACATCTGCATTTACGCGTCGCTCATCCGCCGCGCTGATTGGGAGGCGGCGGGCGGCTACGACCCATCTATGCGATTGGGCTACGAGGACTGGGAATTCTGGCTGCGCTTGGCCGAGCGAGGACGCTACGGCTGCCACCTGCCGCGAGTGCTGTTCCATTACCGCAAGCATGGCCGGTCGCTGCTCACGGTGGCGCGAGAGCATCACGAGGAGCTGGTGGGGAAGATCCGCGCCTGCCACTCGCAACTCTACTCGTGGGAAGGACGCGCCCGGATCAAGGCGCGGTGGGCGCCGGCGGCCTGCGTGTTGGGGCCGGAGATCGAGGTGTCGCAGACGATCGAAGACTGGGAGCGGCTGCCGACGGTGGATCCGCGGCGGGCGCTGGAGCAGTCGAACGCGGAGGCGTTTCTCGTCACAGAGTCCGGCGCCACGCCGGACGCGCACAGCGCCGAGCTGTGTGCTCTCGCGGTCTGGGGCGGCAAGGATGTAGCCCAGCTTCCCGGCGGGCTTTGGGCGGCGTCGCGCCGCGCGCTGGCCGGGGTGCGCGAGTTGCGGGACGTGACCCGGCAGGCGCCGCTGGCAACGGCGCCGCCTGCCCTGCCTTGGCCGCGCCGCTTCGAGCGGGTGCACCGGCACCTGGTCAACGCCGAACTGACGTCGCTCGACGCCTGGGTGCAGCATCCAGTGCGTTCACTGGGGCGGCTCATACCTCTGGGGGTGAAGGAGCGCGTGAACCGCGCCGCCGGGCGGCAGGTGTTCGACCTGAGTTTTTACCTGCGCTTCCAGCCGCAGTCGGTGGCCACTGCCGAGGCAGTTGTCACGCCGCTGCGCTACCTGCCGCGTCCCTCATCGGGGCGGCGGCGGATCGTCCTGTTTACTCCGCACCTGGGCCCGGGAGGCGCCGAGAGCGTGCTGCTCGAGGTCTCCGGCGCGCTCGACCGGCAGGCGCAGGAGCTGTTCCTCATCGCTACCCACTCCCAGGACGCGCGCTGGAGGCAGCGGTGGGAGCAAGCGGTGGATCACGTCTACGATCTCCAGCCGCTCATCGA
>JACQDI010000167.1 GCA_016201195.1 Acidobacteriota bacterium
AACCACCTCGTCGGCGAAGCCCAGCATGGATTCTCCGGTGGCCGGCAAGCGGGAGAGGTACGCCCCCGCCGCGCGCGGCACGACGAAGAAGAGCCCGCCTCCAATCAGGACGATTCCCAGGGCGAGTATTACGCTAAGCGCCGCCAGACGAAAACCGACTCGGCTGGAAGGAAGCTGCGAAGAGGCCTTCCCGGCGCTGGCGTGGATCTCGTAACTCGTTCGCGCCGCCACTGCGAACAACAGGAACAGAATGAGAAAACCGAGAATGCCCGGTCCGGACGTCAGCATGGCAGCCGATAGCAACTCGAGGAAGGCGATGATGCCGAGGTACAGGAAATCGCGGCCGGTGCGGGCGGTGAGCAGCTTGATGGCGGCGAGAAAGAAGACCAGGCGGACAGTGGCGTCCAGGAAACTGCCGGACAGGTAGAGAAAATCCAGGGGGTAGAACCCGATGTAGGCGATGCTCAGGACGCGGACGGTCCGGTCCGACAGGGGAATGCGCAGCCAGCCCCGGATGATGAACGCCCGGGCCACCAGCGCGGTCCCGGCGGCGACCGCCGTGGTGCGGTCCAGCCGGCCAGTCGAAACCACGGCCGCGAAGCCGGTTGCGACCAGCAGCAGCAGGGAGAACTGGAAGAAGCTGTCTGGGGCTTTCGCCCTCACAGGGGCATTTTAGCAGGGCGGGGATGGATCGTGGATGGTGGGGGGTCGATCGTTGACCCAAAGCGGAGGGCCCGGAGTCGATTTACCGTGTATACTAGATTCTGGTCGGATCAGAGAAACCAGAAGAGGGGAGACTATGAGTCGTCTGGCAAGCTACCTTCTCATTGTGTTCGTTTTTGTTTCGACGTCGGCGGCCCAGCAAAAGAAGCGGGTTGCGGTATTCAATTTCGATTACGCAACGGTTCACAGCGGGGTGGCGTCGATCTTCGGAACGGATGTGGACGTAGGCAGGGGTATTGCGGATGTGCTGGTGGAAGACCTGGTGAAGAGCGGGGTCTATTCCGTGATCGAGCGCAAGGCGCTCGACAAGGTGCTGGGCGAGCAGAATTTCTCCAACAGCAATCGGGCGGACCCTTCGACCGCTGCCAAGCTGGGGCGTTTGCTGGGAGTCGAGGCCATCATCATCGGCAGCATCACCGAGTTCGGCCGGGATGATAAGTCAACGAGCGTCGGTGGAGGCGCCCTTGGGGGTCTTGGCCGTAAATATGGCTTGGGCGGGGTATCGAAACGCGAGGCCAAAGCGGTGGTGGCGGTGACCGCGAGGATGGTCAACACGGATACCGGCGAGATCCTGGGTGTAGCAACCGGCAAGGGAGAGTCCACGCGCTCCGGGACGTCGCTGCTGGGGGCGGGGGGCAGCAGTGGGTCGGCCGGAGGCGCCGGCTACGACATGACCAGTAAGAACTTCGCCGCGACCATACTCGGCGAAGCGGTCACGCAAGCGGTCAGCTCGGTGGCGCGGCAGTTGGACCAGAATGCGACCCGCCTGCCGACCAGAACAGTCCAGATCGAGGGACTGGTGGCCGATGCCAGTCAAGGCACACTGATCCTGAACGTCGGCGCCAAGGCCGGCGTAAAGGTGGGCGACCGATTGCAGGTGCGCCGCCAGTCGCGCGAGATCAAGGATCCGGCGACGGGCAAAGTGATCCGCAGGATCGAGGATCGAGTCGGAGAAGTGGTGATTACGGAAGCGGATGAGAACTCGTCGGTAGGCACCTTCACCGGTTCTTCGCCGGCGAAGGTGGGCGACAGAGTGGTGAGCGCACCCTGAAGGCGCCATGAGCACCAACATGGGAGAAAGCAACGATAGTCCGGATGGTGGAGCGTCCGGGAGCGCGCCGGTCGGCCCTGGCTGCGTCCTGAAGGACCGCTATCTGATCGAGAAGGAACTCGGGCGGGGTGGGTTCGGCGTGGTGTACCTGGCGCGCGATCAGCAACTCCTCTCGAAGCCGGTGGTGGTGAAAGTCCTCTCCGAGGACACGGCCAAGGATCCGTGGGTGCAGAAGAAATTCCGGCAAGAAATGGAAGCACTGGCCAGGATCGATCACCCGGGAGTGGTCGGAGCGCTGGATGTGGGGGAAGCTCCGGACGGCAAGCCATTCCTGGTGATGCAGTTTTTGGAGGGGGTGACGCTGCGCTCAGCGATCAGCAAAGGAGGCATGGAGATCCGGCGAGCCGGCAACATCATGCGGCAAGTCGGGCAGGCGCTCAGCGCCGCCCATGAGAAAGGGGTTTACCATCGCGATCTGAAGCCTGAGAACATCATGCTCCAAAAACTTGGCGAAGACGAGGAATACGCCAGGTTGATCGATTTCGGCATTGCCGCGGTTCGAGAATCACAAATACCCAGCAACGCGCCATCCTCGAAGATAGCGGGGAGCTTTGCTTACATGGCTCCGGAGCAGTTGATGGGGAAGGCCTCTCCGTCCAGCGATATTTACGCCCTGGGAATCATCACCTATGAAATGCTGACCGGCCAGCGACCCGAAATGTCGCCCACCGGGGCGAAGGTTAAACCGAGAGAGTTGCGGCCCGAGATACCGGAAGAGGCGCAACAGGTGATCCTCAAGGCACTGTCGTTTTATCCGGACGAGCGCTACCAGCGGCCTCGCGATTTTGGCGACCAACTGGGGCGAGCTCTGACCGGAGAAGGTTCTTCTGCGCACACCCCCACCCCGCCCCAGACCGTCGTGGCCGCGCCATCGGACCCCAGCCAGCCGTCGAGCCTGGAAATGGCATACGTGCTTTTTATGGACCTGGTCAGCTACTCGACGCTGCCCATGGACCGGCAGACCGAGCTGATCCAGCGGCTCCAGGAAACCGTTCGAAGCACAGGGGAGTTCCGCCGCGCCCAGGCCAGCGGGCAATTGATTTCGCTGCCCACCGGCGATGGCATGGCTCTGGTCTTCTTTCAGAACCCGGTGGCGGCAGTGCAGAGCGCCGTGGAGATTTCACGCGCCCTGCGGAATAATCCCGACATCAAGCTGCGCATGGGGGTGCACGCCGGCCCCGTCTACCGCATCGCCGACATCAACACGAACCGCAATGTCGCCGGCGGGGGCATCAACATGGCGCAGCGGGTGATGGATTGTGGAGATGCAGGGCACATTCTGATCTCCAAAAGCGTTGCCGATGTCCTCAGCCAGCTCAGCAATTGGGCGCGATACCTCCACGATCTTGGCGAGCAGGAGGTAAAACACGGGGTGAGGGTGCACCTTCTGAATTTCTACACGGATGAAGTGGGCAACCCGCAAGTGCCGGAAAAGCTGCGCAGCGTGGTGACTCCACCGCCGCCGGTTGCGGCGCCCAAGAGTCATCGAGGCGTTTACATGCTGCTGGGATCGGCCCTGACTTTGGTGATCCTGGTGATTGCGGTCACCAAGGTCGCGGAGTGGAGAAAGCCGGCGGCCGCGTCGGTTCCAGGGGCCGGTCCCGCTGCCGGGTCGCCCCCGGAGGCTGGATCGCCGCCTCCGCCTGGTCCGGTGGCTGGAGGCACGCCGCCCTCGGCCCCACCGCCCGGTCCCGGGCCGGCGGCCCAACAGCCTGCGCCGACGCAGCCAGCGGCCGGGGGGCCCGCTGCCACGGCTCGCCCGGAAGCTCCCGCCGTTCGTCGCGCCGTCCCGCCGGCTGGTGAAGCGGCGCCGGCTTTGCGGAAGGCTCCGGAAACCAATCCTTCCGCAGCGGTCGAGCCGCGAAAGGTTTCGACGCCTCCACCCACCGCGCAGAGCGCGCCACCCGCCCGGCAGGCGCCGCCCGACCCTGCCTTACAGGAATTACGAGAGCGCATGATTCTTCTCGCCGCCCGGGTGACCGCGGTTCGAATCAGCTTGCAGAACCTCCAACAGCAACAAAGTCAGTCCGGCCTTTCGTTGCGCTCGGACATGGTTGCGGCCAGCCAGCGAGTCGAGTACTTGATGGGCGAAGCCAACGCAGCCTTAGCGGCGAGGGACGCCGTGGCGCTCAAGCGAAATCTCGATTTGGCAGAGCGAGACGTTGAGAAACTGGAAGGTTTCCTGGGAAGGTAAGCCGGCGCAGGCAGCCCAACTCCTTTCAAGAAACCTGAACCCCGCAAGACGCGCAAATCCCCTTAAAACTCGTACCGCAACCCGAACTGGATCAGCCGCGCCGGGCTGACCGTGGTCGTGATCTGGGTGAAGGTCGAGGGGCTGTTGATCGTCACTGAGTTCGGCTGCTGGAACACCGGGTGGTTGAACAAGTTGAAGAAATCGGCGCGGAACATCACCGAGTGCTTCTCCTTGATGGTGAACTTCTTGCCCACCGAGAAATCCCAGTTCTGCTGGGAAGGACCGCGAAAGGCGTTGCGCGGCACGTTGCCGTAGCCGGTCACGCCGGCCCCGGCGGCGTTGGGCACGTTCGGCGCGGCGCTGAAGAAATTGGGGTTGATCACGTTGGTCAGCCGACTCTGCCAGGAGCCGGAGAGCGTGGCCTGCTCCCGCGTGGTGGGCGCGCCCGGGGTGCAGCCGGGCAGCGAGCTGAGCTGCTCGCTGAGCGGGCGGCAAACCAGCAGCCCGGTGCCGATGCCGGTGGCGCCGTAAGCGCCGCCGCTCGAGCTGTCAAAGATCGAGTGGGGCAGGCCGTTCTGATAGGTCACGATGCCGCTGAGGTTCCAGCCCTGGAAAATCTGCGTCCCCAGGAGGCCGCTCTTGGGTACTGGCAGATCATAGGAGTAGCTAACCACCAGACGGTTGGGGCGGTCGAAGTCGCCCAGGGCGCGATTGGCCCGGGGGTTGTTCTGGAAGTTCAAAATGTTAGCGCCGCCCTGGCCGTTGCGGGTGGCGTTCAACTCGTCGGTCGACTGCGAGCCGCTGACGTTGTCGATGGATTTGGACCGGGTGTAGCCAGCCTGGAAGAACAGGCCCTTGCTGAGGCGGCGGGAGACGGTGAACTGGGCCGAATGGTAGGTGGCGAAGCCGATGTTCTCGCTGAACCGCGCGCCCCGCTTGCGCGAGAGGCCCAGCACCCCGTGCCGCAACTCCTCGTTGTTGGGGGCGTTAGCGGTGATGCTGTAGCGGTTGCCGTTAATGTCGGTGACGTTGATGGGGCTCGAGGGGCTGGCGAGCGAGGCCAGGTTGGGCGCCCAGATGCCGATGCCGCCCACGTAGTGCGCGCCGACATAGCCCGCCTCCACCGCCCAGCCGGAGGCCAGTTGCCGCTGGATGGTGAGGTTCCACTGCTGGTTGTAAGGCGCGCCCGGCGAGGGTCGGGCGGAGGTGAACGCCGCCAGGTTGATGCTGCAGTTGGTGACCGTGCCCCCGTAGTTCAGGCAGGGCTCGCCGGTTTCATTGACGAAGATGGGAGCCACTCCGGGGTCGTTGATATCGAGCGGTCCGGTTCCGCTGACCCGCCGCAGGCCGGCGAAGCGGGAATTCTGCGGGATGAACGCCGGCGCCACCGCGCCGCTGGGCAGCGGTTGGGGTACAGGATTGCGCAACTGGAAGGCGTCGGGCGTTGGGCGGTTGTCGAGCGGCTGAACGAAGAACGGCGCGGCCAGCGACCCTTGCAGCAGGTTCTGGTTCGACAGGCGCTGGTAATAGATGCCGTACCCGCCGCGCACCACCGTCTTCTGATTCCCCTTCACGTCCCAGGCAAAGCCGGCGCGCGGCGCGAAGTTATTGTCGTCGAAGCAACGGCGCAGCGCGCACTTCCCGACCCCGGGTGTGCCTTTCACGCCGGGCGCCTGAACGCCCTCGGCGAACAGGAACGGGTTCTGCTGGGGCGCCAGCGTCGCGTCGTAAATGCTGGCCCGCAGATACTTGTCGTAGCCGAAGCCCATGCCTTCCCAGCGCAGGCCGAGGTTGACGGTCAGGCGCGCGCGGAGGCGCCAGTCATCCTGGAAAAAGGCCGAGAAGTCGCTGGCGCGGAAGTAGCGCTGCGGATCGCCGCCGGCCGACTGGATGGCGGTGATGCGCCCTTGGAGGAAATTCTGGAAGGGAGTGAAGGTGTTGTTCTCGCCGGAGGTGGAGCCGAAGGTGAGGGAGCCACGGGCGGCAAAACGGTTGTAGCGGTTCAACTGGTAGCGGAGGGCCTCAAAGCCGGCGCGGAAGCTGTGCTTGCCCGCAGTCAGCGACCAGGTGTCGCCCCACTGGAACTGGTTGGAAATGGTGCCGCGTTCGTCGTTGACGCCGGTGCCGAAGGAGAACAGGCCGGTAATGGAGAAGAAGTAGATGCCGGGCACGGCGCCCTCATTGGGACGCGTGGCGCCGACGTCCTTCAGGTTGACCAGGTCGGTCGGGGCGAACGAGGAATTGAACCGGCTGAAGCCGAAGCGGAACTCGTTCACCTGGCGCGGGCTGATCAAGTGCGTCTGGCTGAGCGACAGGAAGCGGTTGCGCTGCACATCGGCGCGCGGGAACGACAGGCCGCCGGCGGTGCCGAAGGGCTTGGCCACGTCGCCGTTGTCGTAAAACCAGCGGCCGGAGATTCTGTCCCGGCCGTCGCGGAAGCTGCGGTCGTGGGTGATGGTGTACTGGGTGTCGGCCAGGGGGGCGACCTTGGAAAACGTGCAGCGGAAGCTGGCCGTAGCGCCGGCCGGAGATTGACAGCCGGGATCGCCCGCGCGGGGGATTGCAAAATTCCCGCCATAAATGCTGCTCTTGAGGTTGAGGATGTTGACCGCCACCGGGTCGATCTGGGCCGGGGTCAGGCCGAAAGCGGAACCGAGCAGCGCGGCGTTGGTAGTGCCGTCGGAAGCGGTTGGGAAGCGCTGGATCAAGGGGCTGATGCTGGCGCCGTTGGGGTCCAGGCCGTTGCGGGCGCGCACGCCGTGGACGTTGGCGAACCAGAAGCCGCCCAGCTTGGGGATTGGCCCGCTGGCGCTGCCCCCGAAGACGTTTTGCAGCAGCTTGGCCCGGAGGGCCCCGACCTGGTTGCGGAACCATTCGTTGGCGTTCAACGCGTCGTTACGGTGATTCCAGTAGACCCCTCCGTGCCAGTCCTTGGTGCCCGAGCGCAGCACCAGCGTCACGGCGCCGCCACCCTTGCTGCCCATCGAGGAGTCGTAGAGCGACGTAGCTACCTTGAACTCCTGGATGGCGGCGGGGTTGGGCAGCGGGACCGTGTCGAAGTGGGCCAGGTTGAAGTCGTTGACGTTGATGCCTTCGATCGAGACGCTGTTGTTGGTGGTGCGCTGGCCGTTGACGTTGATGTCCACAATGCCGCGGTTAGCGGAACGCACGTCCGCTGGCTCGCCAGCCGCGCCGGGCGAGAGGGCCAGCAGGAACAAGAAGTTGGGGACCGGCAAGGGGAGAGCGGCGAGGGTCTTGGAGTCCACCCCCTGGCCGGTGGTGGCGCTTTCGGTGTTGACCAGGGTGGAAAAAGCCTCTACCGTGATCGCCTCCTGCACGGCGCCGAGCTCGAGCGCTGTATCATGGCGGGTCGTCTCGTTGATGCGCACTGGCACACCGACCGCCTGGTAGCGCTTGAAGCCGCTTCCGGTGACCTCCAGCCGGTAGCTGCCCGGGGGGAGCAGCGTGGCAGTATAGTTGCCCTCCGGGCCGGTGCTCATCCGGCGTTCGGAGACGCCGGTGGTTTCATTGAAAATCTCCACGGTGGCGCCGGGGATGATGGCGCCGGTCGAGTCCTTCACGACTCCCGTAATCCCTCCGGTTTGAGCCCCCTGCGGGAAAGCCGGGACCGCCAGAAGGAGACACCACAGAGAAATGGCCCATAGCAGGCACAATCCATGTCGCATAGAATTCTCCCCAAGCCTGAACGTATCGATTCTACTCTGCCACAGGCTGGTATCCTTTGCAAGGGCCTGGCAAGGAGCGAAACATGGCGTACTCGTTTGAAAACCGGGTGATGGTGGTGACCGGCGGGGCCGGGGACATTGGGGGTGCGATTTGTCGGGCGCTTGAGGCCGGCGGGGCCCGGGTGGTGGCGGTGGATGTAGACGCCGCGGCGCCGCGCAACGCGCGGGTGGGCTTCCTGCGGCTGGACGTGTCCGACTCGGCGGAGGTGGACCGGGTTTTCGGACAAGTGGAGTCGGAATGGGGGCCGATCGACGGGTTGGTCAACGCCGCCGGGATCGCTCCCACGGCCTTCTGTACAGAGGGCAGCGACGCCGACTGGCGCCGGACGCTGGAGGTGAACCTCTCCGGCGTCTACTATTGCTCGCGCCGGGCGGCGCGTGGGATGATCGAGCGGCAGCGCGGCACGATTGTGAATATCTCGTCCACCAATGGTCTGGTCGGCGAGGAGA
>JACQDI010000168.1 GCA_016201195.1 Acidobacteriota bacterium
CCGATGTTCGGATACACCCTGTCCAGGTCCTGAAAAGCCGGCTCCAGATCCGCCTGCCTCTCGGATTTCCACATCCAGATATTCACTTTGCCGGCGTGGGCGGCTTCCCCCATGCCGAAGAAAGGAGGGTCTTTGGAATCGCTGGAGAATTCAATCGCCGCCCCGTCACGGAAGTCCTGGGGACGGATCGCCGTGTGATCGTAGGTGGGGTCCGCCCAGATCAATTGAAAGGCGATCTGGGTGCCGTCGTGCACCGCCTGAACCGAGAGCGTCTCCGGGCGCTGGTCGCGCCACCATAACGGCATCAGGTGCAATTCGACGGCGGGCGTGCTTCTCCATACGGAGTCGTCGGGATGCTCCGGCAGCCGGTTCACCCGCGTGGCCACGATCCGGAATCGTTTCATTTCCATCCGGGCGCGCTGCTGGTCGCTCGAAAGAGAGCGCACGAAATGCACCAGGTCCCAGGCGTCTTTGCCATAGAGATGAGGATGGGACGGCATGGGCGAGCCCGGCAGCCCGGCCACGATGCGCTTGTACACTTCCTGCGGATCCGGTCTGCCCTTGTAGATCCCGACGGTCAGGTCCCGGGGCCGGGTCGGATACCCTTCCGAGTCCTCCTGCTTCTCTCGCCCGTCTCCCTTGCCGGTGGCTCCATGACACTTCCCGCAGCTAATGTCGTAGTGCTTCCTGGCGCTGGCGAAGCCCTCCGGGGTGGGCGGTGTTTCCGGCGGGATCACCACTCTGCCTTTGGGCGGATCTTTCGCGTTTTGGGGCTGGTGGTCCGGTTGCAGGTCAAAGGGATTCGGGGAGAACTTCTTCACATAGTGCACCAAGGCCCAGCGGGTTTCCTCGGTGAGGTGCGCCCAGGAGGGCATCGCCGAGCCCGGCATACCACGGGAGATCGTCTGGAAGATGTCTTCGTCCGTGGGAAAGTTGTCCCACGTCGAGACCAGACGATACAGCGCCCGTACAAAGTCGCGTGGTTTCGGATAAAGCAGATAGGCGGCCGGTCCTTGTGCATCACCCCGCAGACCGTGGCACGGTGCGCAGTTCCGCTCATAGACCGCCTTCCCCGTCTCCAGCAACTTCGGGGAGGAGGGAATCTTTGTTTTGGGAAGGATCTCTCCCACAGCTTGAGATCCGCTGGGGGTTCGCGAGCACCCGGCCAGCAGAGCCAGGCACGCGAGACCCACGAGTTTGGAGAATAGGTTCCGATTCATAGGGAATCATTTCTTTCCAAAGGTAGAATTAGATCGACCAGGCCCTCCCGTCTCGGCGCCGCAATCGAAGCGATCGTCGTCTCCTCCAGAAGCTCCCGAATCTGTTCTTGAATGGACGACCACCGGGCATGCAGCGGACAGGGTTTCTCCTCCGAACAGCGCTGGAAGCCCAAGGCACACCTTTCGGACCGTTTGTTTCCTTCCATTGCATGCACCACCGTCCAAAGGCACATCTGGTCGGAGGGCCGGGCCAGCTCCACCCCGCCGCCGGGTCCGCGATACGTGCGTACCAGGCGCGCCCGGGTGAGCCGCGCGATGACCTTGGCCAGCAGCGGTTTCTTCAGTCCGGCCCGCCGGGCAATCTGGTGGATGGGCGATAGTCTGCCGGGAGGCTGCGACGCCAGATACATCGTCGCGTGAATCGCGATTTCGGTGGTGTGCCCGAACAACATCATGCTGCACTTTGCCCACGCCCCCGGGATTGTGGAATGTGGAATCCCGATTCCTTTTATAGGGCCGTAGCCTCCGCACCGGCAATGAGCCAGGAGCATCATCTTTGTGGTGAGTCTGCATCAGGGGAGAGCTTTTGAAGGAGGCCGAGCTGTTCGTGGATACACGCGGGGTCATTGCGACCGTCGCGGGCGAACTTACTTCTCGCAAGTCTCATCCGCGTCAGGATGGGCGCCGAAGAGACCTGATCCACATCAATCTGCATTCAGATGAGAAGTCGTCAAGGTCGCTTGGACATCGGAAAAGAAAACCGGCGCTGATGGCGTCGCATCCTCAGTTTGACCGGCGGGGAAAGCCAACTTGGCGGATCAGCTCATGGTACCTGGGGTCGCTGCGGATGCTGGCAAGCCACGGCTCACTTCTCAGCCATACCATGCAATCGCAGCGGTCCGTAATTGCCCTTATCAAACCAGCGGAACGCTTCATCTTTTTCGCCGAGTACGGCATGAACGGACGCGACTTCAAAAGCGCACACATATTGTCTTTTCGCTCTCTCCTTAACCTGACCCAAGACCTGCAAGGCCTCGGAGCGATTGCCCGCCACGGCATGACCGAGCGAGAGGAATAGCGCCACCATGGGAGTGGCCTCGAGCCGAAATCCAGCCTCCAACTCGCGAAGACCATCCGATGTTCGCCCCGCAAGTACTTGACTCAGCCCCAACGTGGAGCGAAGCGGCCCAGCTCGCGACTCCTTTTGCACGGCAGTGGCACCGAGTTGGGCGGCCTCTGTGTACCTTCCGGCATTCATCAGCGCCATCATGCCATCGAAGATCAATGGCACCGAGAGCGGATCAAGGTTCTGCGCCCGCTTCATCTCGCTGTTTGCCGCCTCGTGATTGCCCAGCGCGCTATAGAGATTGCCCAGCAAGTTGTGCGCTTCGCCGGAATTCGGATTCAGGGCGAGCGCGCGGCGGAGCTCTGGTTCCGCCCGGTCCCCAATTCCAGTCGTAGTAGAAGTAGACGGTAGCAAGCGCCACACGAGCCTCGGCGAGCTCGCCATCCAGCTCGATCGCCCTTCTTGCCGCCTCGCGCGCTTTCGGCATTGCCTCGTTTGGCGGATCATAAAAATTCGAAAGCCGGAGGTAGGAGCGTGCACGACCGGCGTAGGCCATGGCATAGGTGGGGTCCTTGCGAATGGCTTGCTCGAAATGTTCCAAACTGGACCTCAGTGACCGCTCGTCGCTGTTGTTGAACTCGAACCTCCCCTGAAGATAGAGCTGGTGCGCCTGCACATCGACCGTTGACGGCTGCTCACGAGCCGGCGTGCTCTTGCCAAGCGACGCCTGGACGGCAGTTGCAATCTTACCGGCCAATTCACTTTGCACGGCCAGCGTATCCCGCAGGTTTCGGTCGTAGGTTTGGGCCCACAAATGGTCGTTCCGGGCCGCATGGATGAGTTGCGCCGATATCCGCACCCGGTCCCCCGACGGAAGCACCGAGCCTTCGACAATGGCATCGACGGCCAACTCCCGAGCGATTTCCGGAACGGATTTCCGGCTGCCCTTGTACTGCATAACGGAGGTGCGCGCAATCACACGCAGGCCGGGTGTTTTGGAAAGCTCCGTGATGAGCTCCTCGGTCAATCCGTCCGCAAGGTAGTCCTGGGCGGGATCCCGGGACAGGTTATCCAGGGGGAGGATCGCTATGGACCTTAAGGGACGTCCGCCAGCAGGCGCCCTCCCGCGCCAAAGCACGACGCCGAGAACGGCCGCGCAGGCGACCAGACCGCCGGCGGACAACACGAACCACCGTGGGACGCCCAAGCGGCGCGGCCGGGCCTCCGGGGACTGCCGGGGCAGGAAGTTCGGGACGTAGCTGCCCTTCGGCAATTCGATGATCAGCGGGTCGGCTTCCCCCGGACCTTGGTAATACGCGGTCAGCTTTGCTCGCAGGCGCCTCGCCTGGACACGGACGATGGTGTCGGTTTTCGGATCGAAGGATTCGCCACGGTCGAATGCCTCCACTCCGATCAGGTACTCCTTCAGAGGGTCGCCTTTCCCTTCCAGTTTCCGCGTGACAACGTACGTGAGAAGCCGGCCTAGACTCTCGGAATGAGCAAGTACCGAACTGGCGAGAATCCGTTCCAGTTGCGCGCGAATGGCGTCCGGGTTCGCCGGATCGGCAACTCCTTCGCTTCGTGGGGCGCTGGTCATGGCCCCCTTTCCCCTCTGATCGACAGTTCGGGCAGAAGACTAAATTAATCTACCACGGCGAGCCGGTGCCCGTAAAGGCCGGTAAAGCCATATCTTGGTTGGGGTTACCGGGGGTCCGACGCCGCGGTCACCACGCATGTCACTGCGCTGTCACCGGCTGTCACCTGTCACCGCCTGTCACCGAGATTCACTTGTATGGCGGACCGCTTTGGTCTATCCTGGTGCCAACTGGGTAGATGGAGGGGCTTATGAGAATGACTCACTTGGGGCTCCCAGGGGCGGGTTTCCAACTCGCTCTCCTCCTGGTTTTGTGCGTCCTCCCAGCGTTTGCCCAGGGTACGGATGCCGTGCTGTCGGGCGCCGTACGCGATCCCAGCGGCGCGGTCATCGCCGGCGCTACCGTTACGGCGGAGAACCTCAAAACCAACGCGGTCGCCAAGACGTTGTCCAGCGATTCGGGCATCTACTGGTTTGCCGCGCTCCCGCCAGGCGTCTATCGCCTGAGCGCCGAACATCCCGGGTTTCGCCGGCTCGTCTATAACGATCTGGTGCTCGATGTCGGCGCCCGGCTGAACCTGAACCTGCCGCTCCAGATCGGCGAGGTGACCGAAACGGTGCAGGTAAACGGGGCAGAGGCGACCCTGCTGGCTGCGGCTTCGAGCTCCGTGGGCTTCGTTCTCGCCGGAGAGGAGCTGGAGAGCCTCCCGCTGCCCGACCGCAACGCCATGGGGCTGGTCTTCATCCAGCCCGGCGTGGTAGCGAACAACATCAACGGCGCCCGCCGTGGCGCTCTGAACGTCACCGTGGACGGCATCAACGTCCAGAACACCAGCTTCCACGCCGGCCTCGGCAACCCCAGGACGTTTTTTTTCAGCATCGAGCGCATTGCGGCCTTCCGGGTAGTGACCTCTCCGGCCGACGCCGAGTACGGCCCCGGCTCGGGACAGATCCAGATGCTCAGCCGCTCGGGCGCCAACGAGTTTCACGGCAGCCTGTTTGAGTCGCACCGCAACACGGTCTTGAACGCCAACGCCTGGTTCAACAACCAGCGCGGCGTCGATTCGGCGACCGGAGAACCGATCTCGCCGCGCGATATCCTGATCCGCAATCAGTTCGGTGGCCGGCTCGGCGGGCGGCTGATCCGCAACCGGACGTTCTTCCACGTCTTGTTTGACGGGCAGCGCCAGCGCACCAAGACCTCCGTCCCCACCATGACCTTGACGGAGACCGCCCGGCGGGGCGTGTTTCGTTTTTTCCCGGGCGTGCAAAACGGCAACGCCAACGCAGCCGTGCCCACCGTGGATCTCTCCGGAAACCCCTTGCGGCCGGCCCAGGCCACCGGCGCCTTGCAGGAGGTGAGTGTGTTCGGCCGGGATCCGAATCGCCTGGCTCCCGACCGCACGGGCGTCATCGGCCGCATGATGGATTTGATGCCGTTGCCGAATAATTTTCGTTTGGGCGACGGCTTGAACACCGCCGGCTACACCTGGTCAAGGGGCGCCAGCATGGACTTCAATCAGTTCAGCATCCGTCTCGACCACGTGCTGAGCGCTGCGCATCGGCTCGGCTTCACGTACACGCGGCAGGACTCGATCCAGCAAAACAATTTCCTTCCCCAGAACTTTCCGACCACTCCGGGCGGCGACGCGGAGAGGAACAGCAGCCTGTACACCCTGGCCATCACATCCACTTTGCGCCCGAACTTGCTGAATGAGTTTCGGGCCGGAGCGCTGCGCTACCCGGAGCGGAATTATGCTCCCTGGGAAAAAGCCGGGACCGCGTTGCAGCCCCGGGCCGGCAACGAACCCTTCCTGCTGACTCTGGCTGGCGGCCTCACGAGTCCTTTCAATGCCGCCGGCGACCCGAACGGTCGCACCGCGCCTCTCTACCAATACGGCAACACCCTGGCTTGGCTGAAGGACCGCCACGCCTTCAAGGCCGGGGGCGAGGTGCGGTTCACCAGCGCCAACACGTTTTCCGCCGGCCTCACCATGCCGCGAGCGACCATCGCCACCGGCAGCGTGCCTTTCCAGAATATCAATACGATTCCCGCGATCGGGCAGAACCTGGGCGCTGCCCAGGCCTTGCTCCTCAATCTGGCGGGCTCGGTAGGCAGCGTGGTGCAAGCATTCAACTCTCCGGGTGGTTCGAACCCGGTGTTCTTGCCGGGTGAAACCAACCAGCGCACCTGGCGCCAGCGGGAGTTCAGCTTCTTTTTCAAAGACGACTTCAAGGTGACCCCGAACCTCACCCTCAACCTGGGGATTCGCTACGAGTGGTACGGCGTGCCGTTCGAGGTCAATGGGAAATCGGTGGCCCCGGTAGGCGGCGCGGCGGGCCTGTTCGGGCTCACCGGCGGCGGCTTCGACGGACTGTTCCAGCCGGGACGCTCGGGCGGCGCCCTCACCCGCCAGCAAACGGTGGGGCCGCGATCTCAAAACCCCGGCCTATCGCTCTACCAGAACGACAACAACAACTTCGCGCCGGCGATAGGACTAAGCTGGGCGGTTCCCTGGTTGGGGGTGGACAAGACCGTCGTGCGGCTCGGTTATGGTATTGGCTACGAGCGCAACTCGCTGGCGCTTCCCATCATTGTCTCGGGCGAACAGCCTGGCCTGCGGGACCAGCGAAACTTCACCACCAGTACCTATCTGGATCTTGCCGGCATTCGCCTGCCGCTCGCGCCGTTGGGCCGCCCGCTGGACGTGGCGCCCCTCGACGACCGGACGCAGCTTCTGCGTGCCTATGACGACCACTTGCGGACGCCCTATATCCAGAACTGGAACACCGGCCTCCAGCGGCAGCTCACCCGGAACACGGTGCTGGACGTTCGCTATGTCGGCAGCAAGGGCACACGCCTGATTCGCAGCGCCGACATCAACGAGGTCAACATCTTCGAGACCGGGATCCTGGAGGCGTTTCGCATCACTCAGGCCGGCGGAAACTCCCCGCTGCTCGATTCCCTCTACCTGGGACTGAACATTCCCGGCCTCGGAGTGGTGGACGGGACTCGGATCACGGGCTCCGATGCACAACGGTTCAGCACCCCGGCGCCACTCGGCAGCCACAACGTAGGCGGCTTGGCCAACGTCCTGAATAGCAGCAACCAGTACACCGGCCAGAACGGCGGCTTGCTACGCCGGGCCGGGCTTCCGGAAAACTGGGTGGTCGCCAACCCTCAGTACGCCCAGGCGCAGCTCACCAGCAACTTCGCCAGCTCCACGTACCACGCCCTGCAAGTGGAGGTGATGCGCCGTTTTTCCGCCGGCTGGACCCTGGGGGGCAACTACACCTGGAGCCGGGCGCTGGGGGAAGAGGAAGGCGACAGCCAGAATTTGTTTGACAGCTTCCGCACGCTGCGGAACCGCCGCTTGGACAAGCGGCTGCTGGGGTTCCATCACACGCACGTCATCAATTGCTACGGCCTGTGGGATTTGCCGTTCGGGCCAGGGAAGAAATTCGCCGGCGCGAGCCGCGGCGTGGTCGCCCGGCTGATCGAGCGCTGGCAGATCGCGCCGTTTCTGAGCATTACCTCCGGCGCCCCGGTGAGCCTGCTCGCGAAC
>JACQDI010000151.1 GCA_016201195.1 Acidobacteriota bacterium
CAAACAACACAACGTTCCCATTCGAGGCCTCGGTGAAGCGCGCCTGGAGGAATGACAGTAATACAGTTTACAACAGAATCTGATACAGTTATAATCTATATCAGATTCTGTTTATAACGGTACAACAATGTTGTTCCTCGCACCACAACTCGAGGCCCTTGAACTCGACACGATCGAACGTATCGGGGAGCTGCACAAGAGCCTCCGCTATGCGGTCCAGACCCAGACCCCCAAGAGGTGGCAGGGTCTCCTGCGCCGATCCTCCCTTGCCCGCGCTGTTCAGGGGTCCAACAGTATCGAAGGCTACGATGTGACCGTCGAAGATGCCGTTGCGGCGATGGAAGGGGACCAGCCGATGGACGCCCAGGCGGAGGCGTGGCGGGCGGTTGTCTGCTATCGGTCGGCCATGACCTACGTTCTCCAACTGGCCGAGGACTCCCACTTCCGGTACTCCACAGATCTCCTGCGGGCGCTCCATTTCATGGTGATGGAATACGACTTGAGCAGGAACCCCGGGCGATGGCGCCCGGGCCCAATCAATGTGGTGGATGAAGCGAAGGGGGAGATTACCTACAGAGCGCCGGACGCGGAGGCGGTGCCGGACCTGATGCGTGAGCTGGTGGAGTCACTCAGCCAGGAGGACCGCTCCACCCCGGGCTTGGTGCGGGCGGCGATGGGCCACCTGAATCTGGCCATGATTCATCCCTTCTCCGACGGCAACGGAAGAATGGCTCGCTGCCTCCAGACGCTCATCCTCGCCAGAACCGGTGTCCTGGCCCCGGAGTTTTCGAGCATTGAAGAATACCTCGGCCGCAACACGCGCGAGTACTACGATGTTCTTTCGGAGGTCGGCGCCGGATCGTGGAATCCGCGGCGGGACGCCCGCCCCTGGCTCCGGTTTTGTTTGACTGCCCACTTCCGCCAGTCGACGACGCTGCTTCGAAGGACCCACGAGACGCAGCAGGTCTGGGATGCACTGGAACTCGAAACCAAAAAGCGCGGGCTCCCGGAGCGGGTGCTCCTGGCGCTGGTGGATGCTGCAATGGGATTCCGCGTCCGAAACGCCACCTATCGACGGGCGGCCGATGTGTCGGACCAAGTCGCGAGCCGGGACCTCAAGGCGCTGGTCGACTGTGGGCTGCTGGTTCCCGGAGGACAAAAGAAGGGCCGCTATTATCAGGCATCCGCCCTCGTCCAGCAGGTCCGGAACCAGTTCCGGCAGCCAAAGAGCGTGCCCGATCCGTTCGCTTCACATGCCGAATAATCGCCAAAAGCTCTGCTCCGCCCTGGCCCTCGCTGCCGCCGCCTTTGCCGCCGACCTTCCTCCCAGCCAGTGGGTCGAGCTGCGTCGCGACGCCGCCGGCGCCCGCCCCGGCAGCGCCCTCCGCTACGTTCCCGAAACGCGCGCCTTCTACCTCTGGGGCTACATGAACGACGACCCCAATCTGCTCCAAGAGCACCCGCTCCTGCCCATCCCCGAGTACGACATAGTCCGCTTCGATCCCGACGACGGCCGCTGGCGCAGCGAGCGCGAGAGATTCACGGCAGCCTATATTCCGCGCACCTACTCCGGCAAGACCACCGGCAGCGAGCGCACCCTGATCCACGGGCCGACCGAGGAGCGCGGCGGCGTCCCCCGGCCCGACCTGAATCTCGTCTTCGACCAGGTCGCCTGGCATCCCACCCTGCGGTCGCTCGTTTATTTCACGGGCGGCCTGACCGCCGCCTACCACGTTGCCGGCAAGCGCTGGCGCGATCTCGCCCCCGCCCACGCGCCGCCCCCGGTTGTCGGCGGTTCGCTCGCCTACGATCCGGTCAACGACCAGATGATCCTGTTCGGCGGCGGCCACGTCGCCGAGCGCTCCCCCAACGGCCGCATCGTCGGATACACCGGCACCTGGATCTATCGCCACCAGGAAAACGACTGGCGCCAGTGGCCGCTGCTGGTAAGCCCTCCGCCGCGCATGAATACCCGCCTCGTCTGCGACACGAAAAACCAGGTGCTGGTGCTCTTCGGCGGCGACGGCCAGAGCCATTATCTTGCCGATACCTGGTTGTTCGATCTGAAGACTCAGAGCTGGCGGGCCTCGAAAGCGGCCGGTCCCGAGGCCCGCGCCGGCCACTTCACCGTCTACGACCCGGAAACCGGCTGGGTCCTGATCGGCGGCGGCTACAACACCAAAGACCTCACCGACATGTGGGCCTACGACGCCCGCGCCGGCCGCTGGCATCGCCTCCCCGGCGAAGTCCCCACGGGCTTCTACCTCTCCGCCGACCTCGCCCCCGAAAAGCGCCTCCTCGTGATCGTCACCGCCACCCGCAAGCCCGGGGATCGAATGACCTGCAATATCCTCTATCCGGTTCGTATTACTTATGCCTACAAGGTCGCCCCAGTGGGGCCGGCCTCCCCGCCGGCCCCGTCATCCGCCCAGCCGGCGCCGAAGCTGCGGCCCTTCCCCTCCCAGGCGCCCAAACCTGACCCCGTCTCCTTCCCCAACCAGTGGGTCCTGTGGAACGACGATGGCCGCGCCCGCACCTGGGGTTCCGCGACCCTCGACACCACGCGCGGCCTGATCCTCTATTGGGGCGGCGGTCACTGCGGCT
Organism: Acidobacteriota bacterium; assembly: GCA_016201195.1. Classification (GTDB taxonomy): domain Bacteria; phylum Acidobacteriota; class Terriglobia; order Bryobacterales; family JACQDG01; genus JACQDI01. Next base: position 2,605 of record JACQDI010000151.1, read on the forward strand.
ACGAAGGCAACGACGTGGACGCCTTCGACATCGAGCGCCGAGCTTGGCGCACAGCCGGCGTGGCCGAGTACCCCGAGCGCACCTGGGAGCGCGGCGTGCGCCTGGCCGGGGTCACCTTCGGCGGCGGCCCCTGGACCGACCACGGGCGCAAGATCTATTCTTACGACCCGGTCAGCCGTAAGATGATCATGGCCCGCTCTATCCGCCTCACCACCGGCTACGATCCCGAGCCGCTCCAGTCGTTCCGCGCGCGCCGCATGCCCCTGGTCGACGCCCTGGTGAACCCGCCGTCCTCCTACGTCGCCTACGCCACCTGGTCCTGGGATCCGGACACCGGCCGCTGGGATATCCTCGGCGACGCCCCCGTCGGCATCGATACCCTCGTCAGTACCCGCCACGGTGTAGTCGGCGTGCGAGTCGATTGGCCCGCGCAGCTCAACGACGCCGGCTACCTGCTGCCCTTCAACCCATCGTCGCGGCAAGACACCCCCATCTACCTGCTCGACAAGACCTGGAAGCGCCTCGATGAAGATCCCCACCCCGGTCCCCAGAACCTCTACGAGATGACCGGCCTCGCCTACGACTCGAAGCGCGACCAGGTGATCCTCCACGGCGGCGGAGCCAGGCGCGAGGAGATCTGGACCTTCGACATGGCCAAAAAGCGCTGGGAAGAAAAGCGCCCCACCGGCCAAGCCCCCACCTGCACCCGCGAGGCCGTCTACATCCCCCGCGAGGACGTCTTCCTCACCTACGGACGCTCGCCCGAGGACCCAGCCGTCCCCGCCCTCCACGCCTGGCACGTCGGAGCCAACACCTGGCGCCGCGTCAGCGTGCCCCCGATGACCGAAATCGAGTCCACCCGCCGCGCCAGCCAGAACCGCGCCATGGTCTACGACGCCGAGCGCGACCTGGTTCTGCTGGTCCTCGGCGCCGGCGGCGACGCCGGCAAAGCGTACGTGTACGCCATGCGTTACCGCAACGCCAGCCGTTAACATGCATTCCTCAGCCTTGTTTTTTCTCTGTGCCTCTGTGTCTCTGTGGCAATCTGATTCCCGTCACCGCCGCAGCTTTTCGATCCCCTCCCGCATCTTCGCAGCCTGCGGCCAGTCCGGATGGTGTTTGAGAAAGTCCTCCAGCTCATCCGCGGCCGCCCCCCGATTTCCCTTCCGCAAATGGATCTCCGCCAGCGTTAA
>JACQDI010000152.1 GCA_016201195.1 Acidobacteriota bacterium
ACGCCATCCGCCGCACGGTGGGCCCCGGCGTGGAGATTCTCGCCGTGGTCAAAGCAGACGCTTACGGCCACGGGGCGGGGGAGGTGGCGCGGACGCTCGAGGCGGCCGTGACCGGCTGGTTCGGGGTGACCTCCGCGGCCGAGGGAATCGCCTTGCGACGCGACGGGATTCAGGGCCGGATCCTCGTGCTGGCCGAGGTCGATCGCCACGAGCTGAACGCGCTGGCCGAGTTCAACCTCACCGGCATGGTGCACAGCGTGGAGCAGTTGCGGGACCTGGAGGCGTGGGCCCGGCTCCGGCAACTCTGCCCCAGGTTTCATCTGGAGTTCGATTCGGGTATGGGGCGGCTGGGCTTGGACGAGGCGCGGGCCGGGGAGGTGGCCGACCTGCTGGCCGGGGCCCCGCACCTGCGCCTGGAGGGGTTGGCCACCCATTTCGCCTCGGCGGAGGACTTGGCCAGCGGCCAGACCGAGGAGCAGATCCGCCGCTTTACGGCTCTCGTCAAGGGCCTCGCGGATCGGGGGTTCCGGCCACCCTTTGTGCACATGGCCAACAGCGCCGCCCTGGCCTACTGGCCCCAGACCCGGGGAACCATGGTGCGGCCCGGTCTGGCCCTCTACGGCTACCTGATGCCGCCGCGTGGCGGCGCGCGTCAGGCCCCCTTCCAGCCCCGGCCGGTTCTTAGCTGGAAGGCGAGGGTGCTGACCGTTCGGCAGTATCCGGCCGGGGTCCCGCTGGGGTATGACGCCAGCTACCGGACGGACCGTCCCATGCGGGTGGGAGTGGTGGCTGCCGGCTACGCCGACGGCCTGGACCGGCGGCTTTCGAACGGCGGGATGCTGCTCGCAGGGGCCAAACGCGTGCGCATTGTGGGCCTGGTCAGCATGGACGTCTGCCTGGTCGATCTGAGCACTGCCCCGGCGGTGGTTCCGGGCGATTACGTGACCCTGCTGGGCGAAGATGGCCCGGAAAGCCTGGACGCGGCCGAGGTTGCCGCCGCCTGCCGGACCATCCCCTACGAGATCCTCTGCCGGGTGGGCCGGCGGGTCCCGCGCTACTTCGTTTGAAGTAATCTCTTCTCAACGAACAGCACTAGTTATCCCCTAAGACCGATGTTATACTCTTGGCGGCTCAGGAGGGGTGTCCTAATTGGGGGTGTGAAGGTGCTTGATTTATTGATGGTGCGCATCGTATTTATAGCCGCGGTGGCATGCACCGCGTTGGTGGTCAAGCCTTTCGGCTTGCACGTGTGGTGGCAGGCGGGGGGCACGGGACTGTTGTTGGGCATCGGCATCATCGTTTGTGAAGTCAGGCTGCGAAAAGCCAGCCTGAAGCGCTTGATTGGCGCGGCGGTCGGCTCGCTGCTGGGCATTCTGGGCGCCCTGTTGATGAGCGTAGTGCTCGACTTGAGCGGGGCGTTCCCTTATCAGACGCTGTCGTTCCTACATCTCGGGCTCTTGTTACTTGCGACCTACGTGGGGCTGGTGGTCGGGGCCAGCAAGGGGGACATGCTGAATCTTGCCGCGCTGGGGGGGCTGTTCGGCACCGAAAGCCCCGGCAAGAAATCCTGCAAGATTCTCGACACCAGCGTCATCATCGACGGCCGGATTGCCGACATCTGCGAGACCAGCTTCCTGGACGGCTCGCTGGTGATTCCGCAGTTCGTGTTGCGCGAGCTGCAGCTCGTCGCCGACTCGGCCGATTCACTGAAACGGAACCGCGGCCGGCGCGGCCTCGACGTACTGCAGCGCATCCAGAAAATGTCCAACGTGGAAGTGCAGATCGTGGAGGACGATTTCCCGCACATCCGCGAGGTCGACATGAAGCTGATCGAGCTGGCCAAGCTGTTTGACGGTAAGATCGTGACCAACGACTTCAACCTGAACAAGGTGGCGCAGCTCCACGGCGTGGATGTGCTGAACATCAATGAGCTGACCAACGCGCTCAAACCGATCGTGCTGCCGGGCGAGGTGATGCGCGTGTTCATCCTCAAGGAAGGCAAGGAATACAACCAGGGCGTGGCCTACCTGGACGACGGGACCATGGTGGTGGTGGACAACGCCCGGCGCATGATCTCCAAAACGGTCGACATCTCGGTCACGAGCGTGCTGCAGACCACGGCGGGCAAGATGATCTTCGGCAAGTACGATGAGCGCGCCCAGCACACGCCTCCCACCCACGGGCCCGAACGGGGCAGCGGGTCTGCCGACCGCCCGGAAACCCGCGGCCGCGAACGATCCGAACAAACGGTGGGACACTGAACAGGTGTCAGGTGCCAGGTGTCAGGTGCAGAGCTACGCTTCGACCTGACACCTGAGACCTGACACCTGGCACCCGCAATGAAAACCGCCGCCATTATTCCTGCCGCCGGGCTGGGAACGCGCATGGGCCGCGGCACCAGCCGCAAGCAGTTCATGCTCCTGAATGGAGATCCGATTCTGGTACACACCATCCGCAAGTTCCTGGCCTGCCCGGCGGTGAATGAGATCGTGGTAGCCCTGCGGAACGAGGACCTGGGATGGTTCGGCGAGCTGTTGCGCCGCGAGAATCCCTCCAAGCCCGTGCGGCTGGTGGCCGGCGGGGATCACCGCCAGGTGTCGGTGCAGAACGGCCTGGCCGCGGTGTCCGCGGACATCGAGCTGGCGGCCGTGCACGACGCGGTGCGCCCGTTTGTTTCCGTGGAGCTGATTGAGAAGGTGATTGCCGAAGCAACGAAGACCGGCGCGGCCATCCTGGGCATTCCCCCCGTGGATACGGTCAAACAGGTGCACCGCACCACCATCCGCTCGACGCTGCCGCGGGAGCGCATCGTACTGGCGCAGACCCCGCAGGTGTTCCGGGTGGAGTTGCTCCGCCGCGCCTACCAGCAAGCCGAGGCGGATGGCTTGGTCGGCACCGACGAGGCCAGCCTGGTCGAGCACCTGGATGTGGATGTAACGGTGGTGCTCGGCAGCGACCGCAACATCAAGATCACAAGGCCCAGCGACATGGCGCTGGCGCGGCTGTTCTTGCAGGAGCAGACGCCGTAAGAAGGTACTCTTGCAGCTTTTCGCGGCGCCTTATGACTGAGTTCCGCACCGGCATCGGATACGACGTGCATCGCCTGGTGGAGGGCCGCCGGCTGGTTCTGGGCGGGGTGGAGATCCCGCATTCGAAGGGTCTGGCCGGGCACTCCGATGCCGATGTGGTCTCCCACGCCGCCACTGACGCGCTCCTGGGCGCGGCTGGCCTGGGGGACATCGGCGAGCATTTTCCTCCGTCCGACCCGCAGTGGAAGGACGCCCCCAGCCTGTTGTTTCTGAGCCGCGCCCGCGAGCTGCTGGCGCAGGCCGGGTTCTCCATTGTTCATGTGGACATCGTGGTGGTGATCGAGCAGCCCAAGATCCTGCCCTACCGGGAGCAGATCTGCCGGAACCTGGCGCAGGCCCTGGGCGTTGGCCGGACCGCCGTTTCGCTCAAAGCCAAGACAGCGGAAGGCATTGGGCCGGTCGGAGCCGGTGAGGCGGCCGAGGCCCACGCGGTGGCTACCCTAAAAGCGGATTTGAGGAATTGAGAATTTGAGGATTTGAGAAATGAAAGCCGGCCCGGCGGCCGCTTTCTTCATTTCTCAAATCCTCAAATTCTCAATTCCTCAAATCAATACAGTGGTATCTTCAGCCTCAGGTTGGTCCCGTGCCCTGGCTGGGACTCGAGCAGCAGGTCGCCGCCCATCGCGCGCATGCGCTGCTTGATGCTGTTCGGACCGAGGCGCAGGACTTCCAGTTCCTCCAGCGTATACTTTCCGCCGAAGCGGAAACCCTTGCCGTTGTCGTTGACTCCGATCATGATGTGGTTGTCGCCCTTTTCGAGCGAGAACAAGACATGGGTGGCCTGGGCGTGTTTGTGGATGTTGTGCAGGGCTTCGCGGATGATCTGGAGCACGTCAACGCCGATCTTGCCAGGGGCGCGCACCGGCTCGTTGCCGGCCATAAAGGTCACCGGGACGCCGCTTTCCTTCTGGAAGTCGTCGACCAGGCGGCGCGCGGCGGCGGTGAGGCTGGCGGTGTCCACCTCCACCGGGCGCATGCTATTGACGAAGGTACGCAGCTCGGTGACCTGTTTGCGGGCCAGGTCCTGGAGCTGGTCAAGCTCCTGACCGGCGGCGGCGGGGTCCCGGTCCATCAGCTTGCGAATCAGGTGAGTGCGCATCTGGAAGCTGATCACGCTTTGTAGGGGCCCGTCATGAAAGTCCTGGGCCACGCGAAAGCGCTCTCGCTCGTAGGCCGCGTGCTCGATCTGCCGGATCATCAGCACGTGGCGGACGAGCTGGGTAAAGGGCGGCGACACCCGCAGCAGCCGCTGCAACAGCGAGTCCCGCACCGGCGACACACGGTTGACCAGCAACAGCCGCCCCAGCACCTCGCGCTCGTGCTCGAGCGGGCAGCCCAGGGCGTTATAGATCCCGAACTTCCGGATCAGGTGAGGATGCAGAGCGTAGCCGGTCGCGGGTGGCGGCGTCTCCGATTCGTCGCCCGGCGCGCGGACATCATTGGCCGCGAACGTCAGGTTCTCGCCCACGAATACCGACCATTCCCGGCTGTCTTCCAGTTGCGGCTCCGGCGACGATTCCTCGGCCGGGGGGTACCGGCACAGGCAGTAATGCTCGTTGCGCAGGTCCCAGAAGGCGAGCAAGGCGTGGGAGCAGCGAAACCAGGCGGCCAGCTCGCGCAGGCCCTGCTGCATGGCGGCCACGGTCGCCTGCTCCGAAGCGCCGACGCTGTGGTCAGCGATGCTCAGGATCCGTTGCTCCGTCAGGAAGCGCCGGTCGGAGAGGAGGAACGCGAGCAAGCCTCCCACCACGCCTAGAAACAGGACGCTGTGGGCGGTGACTTCCAAAGGCGTCGCTTGTCCCGTCAGGCGCCCGCTGTAGACCGCGAGGCTCACTGCCGTGGCCAGCAGAATTACCTCTCGTGCTCCCTGCACCTGCCAGCTTTCGAGCACTAGACAGACATAAAAGGTTGCCGCCACCGCCGTCGAGACGCTGGTGCTCGGGGTGAATACCAATGCGAGCACGAACATCAGGTCCACAAACAAGATGGGGAGGTTGAAAGCTCGGGTAAGACGGTGAGCGTTATAGAGCAGGAGCAGGCAGCTATAAACAAAGAAGACACCGGCGACCAGCAAAGCAAGGTGTGCGCCACCTGGCCGGAAGGAGAACAGCTCAGCGGCCCCGCAGGCCAGGGCCAACGCGACCCGAAGCAGAGCGAGCCGCAAGTCCGCGCGGGACTGCCGCCATGCGCCATCGTCGGAAGTATCCCTAGTCATCAACTACACTGATTCTACCGCGAATTGAGACCAGGGCAACCGGAGGCTCGACCTACAGGGAGCGTTCGGCTAGCTCACCGATGACGGGGAGCGAGTAGCGTTCCTCTTTGCTGGCCTTGATGAACATGAAGATCCACACGCCGAACAGAAGCAGCTCTAAGGCCTTGCGGAAGGGAAAGAAATGGCCGGGCAGGAAATGGAACCAGGGCATCACCGTCCAATCGAGCAGCAGCCAGCCGACGAACAGGTAAAGCCCCTGAAAAGCGTGGAAGCGCACATTCACGTTGTCGCGAAATCGCTGCGCGGCCAGCACGAGGATAGCGGCAATCCAGCCTACGAAGGGGATGTAGCAGAGCATGGAGGCGGTTCGCGGGCTGATCCCGCCTGCCGTCGTGCGGTAGATCCCCGGCGTTCCGGGAATGGGCTGGCGGGCGCCGCACCGTCCACAAAAGAAGTCGCGCTCGCCCGTTGACGTCCCGCACTGGCTGCAGAAGGGCACTTCTCAATCCTCCTGCAATAGGATACGTCAAGAATAAGGGAAATGTTCCGTCCCCGGGGGCCGACGCGGAGACGCGGGGACGCGGAGACGCGGAGACGCGGAGACGACACCGGTCCGATCTCCGCGTCTCCGTGTCCCCGCGTCTCTTCTCTAGCTCAGGCCACCAGTACTTGATGATCGGGGCAGTCGAAGCGGATTGAGCTGTAGAGTTGGTCGATCAAGTCCAGGCCGTGGCGGGCGAGGAAGGGAAGCACGGAGTAGAGCCGTTCCTGAAGCGTCTTTTCGGGGAAGATCAGGCCGCTCAGGTAGGCCGCGTCGGCGCGCGCGCGCTCGGTACGGCGCAGGCTCTCTCGCGCCGCTTTGGCCCGGATCTTGCCGAATTGATATTCGATCTTGCGGCGAGAGCGGGCCAGGGCATCGTCCAGGGTGGGGTCGAAGGCCAGCAACTGCGCGGTTATCGCGTCCAGGGCCTTTTCAATCCGGTCGTGCCCGGCGTCAAAAGCAGCGTGCAGGTGAGCCGGAATCAGGGTGTCGGCCAGGCGCTGTTCCAGGGCTGCTGCCCCGTGGAGCACGTCGGTGATTTCCAAACCGTAGCGGCCGAGCAGCTTCTGGGAACGAGCGTTGACGATGGTAAAGGCGGCCCGAGGCAGGGCCACCGGCATGCGTCCCAACAAGCGGGCGTAGAGCGCCTCAGCCTGGGCCAGGTAAGCAAGCTCGGCCGGGCCACCGATATAGGCGACGGTCGGCAGCAGAAAATCCTGCACCACGGGCCGCAGCAGGGCGTTGGGAGAAAAATCCGAGGGGTTGCCATCCAGCCGGGCGAGTAACTCCGCGCTCGAGTGCGTCGCTCCGTTGGTGGCGTACGAGTCGCCCGAGCGGCGCAGAGCGGTGCGGCGTCCGTTTTCCAGCAGGAAGAACAGCGACGTCTTCCCTTCCATGTGGACCTGAACGTGGTAGCCGGCAGCCTCCAGTTGGCGGCCTCGGTCGAGGAGGGCGGCGGTGAGCTGGGGCGCCTGGCGGATGGCCTGGGAGAGGAGTGGCGCGGCCAATTCCCGCAGAGCGGGGAGTTGGGGATCGAGCAGGAGCACGCCGTAGGGCTCCAGCAGCCGTCCGAGCAGGCTCTTAAACCCTGAGGCGAAGGTCGACCCGTTCGCGTAAGCCTCGATCGCCATCTGCCCGACCTCGGTCCCAAAGGGAAGGCCCGCCAAGGCCGCCTGGAGCTGCTCGGCGGCGTTGTCGTCCAGCCGCACCGTTCCGACGGGCTGATTGGGGGTCGAGGCTGCGGTCGCCTGCAAGCGGACGGGATGGTTCGCGGCGTCAAACACCCAGGTGTGGTGGATCTCTTCGAGATCGTGGTCTTCAGTGGCCAGCCAGAAGACCGGCACTGCGGAGATGCCCTGCTCGATCAAGGCCGCCGACAGGCGAGCGGCGCTGAGCACCTTGTAGATCGTGTAGACCGGGCCGGTGTACAGACCCACCTGCTGGCCGCTGGCAACCACCAGGGTGTCGGGCTGCGCCAGCCGGTCGAGGTTGCGCCGGGCGGCTTCACCGGAGTTATCGGCCGCCAGTGCGTCAACCAGTTTCGCCCGGTGGGCCGGGTCGAGGCGCACCTCGGCGGCTGCGGCGGGGAACGCGTCAACGGAATAAGGCGGATAATGATAAAAGGTTCGGACGCGGTCGAACTGATAGACCAGATCGGCGAACAGCTTTGTGGTGTGCGGCAGTTCGGTGTGCCGGATGCAAGTACAGGGCATAACAAGCCGGTAAAACCCAGAAAAGGCGCGGACCAAGCGTACTTGGATAGGATAACAGATTTTAGCTGTCAGCCATTAACCTTCAGTCATCAGCGCCGCCGGGAGCACAACTATGATCCACAAATTCAAGATCCAGACTAAAACCCGCAACGGAATGGTGGATGTAACAAGTGAGGTGCAAAAGGTCGTGGAGCGCTCGGGGGTCGAGAGCGCCCTGGCCTGCGTCTTTACGCCCCACACCACGGCTGCCATTACCATCAACGAGCACGACGATCCGGACGTGGCCCGGGACATCGTGAAGACGCTCGAGAAGCTGGTTCCGCAAAAAGGAGACTACCGGCACTACGAGGAAAACTCGGATTCGCACATCAAGTCCACGCTGGCCGGCTGCTCGCAAACTGTTATCATCGACGATGGGCGGCTGCAACTGGGCACCTGGCAGGGAATTTTCTTTTGTGAGTTCGATGGTCCCCGGCAGCGGGAGGTGTGGGTCAAGATTCTGTAGTAAATCTTGCGATGCCTGGCGGCGTTTACATCTCGATTCCGTTTTGCGCTCAGAAGTGCACCTACTGCAACTTCGCCTCCGCGGTGTTTCCGGCGGACCTGCTGGAGGCGTACCTGGAGGCGCTGGAGGCGGAGGTCGCCGCCGAGCGGTGGGCTGAGCCTCCGGACACGCTCTATCTGGGGGGTGGCACGCCGAGCTTGCTCGACGCCGCCGCGCTGGAGCGGATTCTCGCGGTGTTGCCGAAGGTCCGGTGGAACGAAGCGACCATCGAAGCCAGCCCGGGGACCGTGCGGGCCGGACCCTGGAGGGAGCTGGGCTTGAATCGGGTGAGCCTGGGGGTGCAGTCGTTTGCGCCGCGCGAGATCGCCGCTACGGGCCGCAAACACTCTGCGCGCCAGGTCGAGCAAGAGGTCGACGAGGCATCAAACTCCGGAAAGCTGGCGGGAATCGCTCGACTGGATCGAGCGCCTCGCCCCGCCGCACGTCTCGGTCTACATGCTCGAGGTGGATGACGACAGCCGGCTCGGGCGCGAAATTCAGGGCGGCGGCGCGCGCTACGGTGCTGGGGCGGTTCCGGACGACGAGCAGATCGCCGGCTTTTACCTGGAAGCGGTCGAGCGGCTGGAGCGGGTGGGCATGCGCCGCTACGAGATTTCCAATTTCGCCCGGCCGGGGTTTGAGTCGCGGCACAACCTGAAATACTGGCGCCTGGAGCCCTACCGCGGCTTCGGGGCCGATGCTCACTCCTGCGACGGCGGACGCCGGTGGTCGAACGTGGAGACGGCGGCCGAGTACGTGGAGCGCTTCCGGCGCGGTGTTTCGCCAGTGGATCACAGCGAGCGATCTCGAACCGCGGAGGAGCGCTTCTTTGTAGGCCTGCGACAGATGGACGGCATCGAACCCAGCGACCAGGAATGGGCCGCCTACGCTGAACCCATCCGCCGCCTGAGGGAGGACGGGCTGCTCGATCGCGACGGTCGCCGGTTGCGACTCACCAATCGCGGCGTGCTGTTTTCCAATGTTGTGTTCCAGGAGTTCATTCCCTGATGATCGATCTGCGAAGTGATACGGTGACCAGGCCGACGCCCGAGATGCGCCGGGCGATGGCCGAGGCGGAAGTGGGCGATGACGTTTACCGGGAGGACCCCACGGTGAACCGGCTGGAGGAGCTGGCCGCGGCGACGCTGGGCAAGGAGGCGGCGGTGTTTGTGCCCTCCGGCACCATGGGCAACCAGATCGCTATCAAGCTCCACACCAAGCCGGGCCAGGAGGTGATCTGCGAAGAGCGCAGCCACATCTTCAACTTCGAGATGGGGGACATGGCCGCCATTTCCGGATGCCAGGCGCGCACCATCCCCACCTCCGACGGCTTGCTGTGCTGGGACCAGGTCCGGGAAAGGCTGCGGCCGGACATCTATTATTATTCGCGGACGGGCCTAGTAGCCCTCGAAAACACCCACAACATGGCCGGCGGCACGGTGTCTCCGCTCGCCGCCGCTGGCGAGATTTGTGAGCGGGCGCACGAGCGGGGCCTGCCCGTCCACCTGGACGGCGCCCGCATCTTCAACGCCGCTGAGTATCTGGGCTGCCCCGTGCGAGAGATCGCGGCGCCGTTTGATTCGGCCATGTTCTGCCTGTCCAAGGGGCTGGGGGCGCCAGTGGGCTCGTTGCTGGTGGGGCGCCGGAAGTTCATCGAGGAGGCGGTGCGCGTTCGCAAGATGCTCGGCGGCGGCATGCGGCAGGCCGGCGTGCTGGCCGCAGCGGGGCTGATCGCCCTCGAAAAGCATCCCGCCAAGCTCGCCGAGGACCACCGCAACGCCGGCTTCCTGGCCGAGTCATTGTGCAAACTGCCGGGCGTCCGAGTGGAACTAGCCAAGGTGCAGACCAATATCGTGATGTTCGACGTCTCGGGTACGGGCCTCGGGGCAGGGGAGTTCTCGAGCCGTCTGAAGCAGCGGAATGTATTGATCAATCCTATCAATGACCGGCAGCTTCGTATCGTAACTCACTCCGACGTGGACCGCTCCGGCTGCGAGCAAGCCCTGGCGGCCATCGCCGAGGTAGCTGCTTCCGCCGCATGAACGAGATTTAATCCTGCTTTAAGCCGGCGTTAATCCTTCCCGCCGTCTCACACACTGGAGGCGAAACAATCGCCTCGGAGGAAGAAACATCATGAGGAAACTTACCACCTGTTAATGGGTCTGTCGCTGGTGCTCGGCACGGCGGGGCTGTCGCTGGCCGCCGATGAGAAGAAGGACACCAAGCCCGCGGCGGATGCCAGCAAGGCGCCGAAGAAGAAGCACAGCAAGAAGCACAAGGGGAACGGCAACAAACCCGCCACCCCGTCTTCGACGACCCCCGCGCCGACCAAGTAGTACCCTTTTTCGCGCCGGCTATCGGGAGCACTCCGCTCGGATAGCCGGTCCTTTTTCTTACCGCGGGCTGAACAAGGACTTGGGAAGCATGGCGTGTACGCCGCGAACACCGTCCACCACCTGGGTGACGTGCAGGTCCACCGCCGCGCTGATCAGCATGTAAGCGTCCTCGCGTGACAGGTCCCGCGCGGTCACCAGGTAGTCGATCATTTCCTTGGTGGCCCGGCGGGCGGCCTCGTCCAGGGTCTCGTGAAAACCCATGGCGATAATATGGGTGGGGGTTTCGGCGCGCGGCCAGCGCAGTTTCAGATCCTTCCGAACGGTGAAACGAAAAAGGCCGGTGAGCGGGGTCTCGATGGCCGTCAGGTCGACCTCGCCGTCGCCCTGGGCAGCGTGCCCGTCGCCGACCGAAAACAGCGCGCCGGCGAAGTGCACGGGCATGTAGAGCGTGGAGCCGGCAGTGAGCTCCTTGTTATCCATGTTGCCGGTGTAGTAGCCCGGCGGGGCGCTGTTGACGCGCCCGGA
>JACQDI010000153.1 GCA_016201195.1 Acidobacteriota bacterium
AGCTCCGAGGATGGGGCCCACAACCTACAACCGCTTACAGTACTTGCATTAACCGATATAATGACCGTAGGAGAGATTTTGAACTCAGACCGGGATCAAGTGCTCGCCGTGGTGGGGCAGGCACGACGCCGCGTGGTGGCTAACCAGGCGCTGTGGGAAGCTACGTTCGCGGTGACGGTCGCCCTGCTCGGCCCGACGTTGCTGTTGGCGCTCGGGCGCGACTGGTTTGCCTGGCCGATGCTCATTCTGTTTGCCGCTGCCGGCATCGCGCTGGCCGGGTGGCGCCTCTGGCGACGGCGCCCGCGGCTGTACCCGGTCGCCCAGGTGCTCGATTCTCGCCTGCGGAGCGAAGACCAGATCTCGACCGGAATCTGCTTTCTGGAATCTGAGGATCCGGTGGCGGTGGAGCAGCGGCACGCTGCCGCCAGCCTCGCCGCTCGCAGCGATCTCGAAACTGCCTTTCCCTGGAAGGCGCCCCGCTCGCTCTACGCGCTCGCCTCGGTGTTCCTAGTGGCTTCCGCGCTCTGCGCCGTACGCTACTGGCTCGAGAAGCCGCTGCGCGTCGAGCGGCCGTTGCCGGAGGTGATTCTCCAGGCCCTGGGCGTGATGCCTGGCAAACCCGGCGAGCGCCCTGCCGACCAAGCTCGCAACGCCCCTCCCAGGCAGAGGGGCGCCCCGGCGGAGAATCAGGAACTCACCGATCGCAACGGGCCCGAACAGGCCCAGAAATCCTCCGACCCCGGGGCCGCGTCCTCCCCCGAAGCCGGCGACCAGGCCCGCACTCCCGCCGACGAAAAGGACTCGCGCGCCCAGAACGACAGCGCCACGCCGGGCGATGAGATGGGCGATCCGCTGGCCTCCGACGCCTCCGGCGACCAGATCCAGTCCTACGAGGAGATGCTCGAACGCGACGCCAAGAACGGGCTCTCCAAAGCTGAAGGCAAGCAGGGCAAGGAGGGCAACGAGAATCCGAACTCCACCTCCGCCGGCTCCCAGGAATCCTCCAACAGCCTGCTGGCCAAGCTGCGCGACGCCATGAACAACATGCTGTCGCGCTTGCAACAGAAATCACCCGGCGCCGGCCAGCAGCAGCAGGGCGCCAAGGGCGCCTCGGCGAATGAGGGCGAGCAGAAGGAAGGCCAGGGCGAAGGACAGAGCGGCGCCGGCCAGCCGCAGCCCGGCGGCCAGCAGGCTGCCCAAGGCGAGGGCGGCGAGAGTGATGCCCAGGATCCCTCCGGCCGGGACCAGGGCAAGGGCGGCGGTAAAAGCTCCGACCAGGGTACGCGCGGCTCGAGCAGCAGCGGCGCCGGCAGGGAGGAGGGCGACAAGCAGGTCCGCGACGCCCAGCAGGCTGAAGCCATGGGCAAGCTGAGCGATCTCTACGGCCGCCGCGCGGCCAACGTCACCGGCGAGGTAACGGTCGAAACGCAGTCGGGCAAGCAGACCCTGCGCACGCCGCAGGGCCAGAAGCAGGCCCGCCACGCCGATCCCGGCGGCCAGGTCAGCCGCGACGAGATCCCTCTAGCCTACCAGGAGTATGTGAAGGAGTACTTCAACAAACTTCATCAGAATCAGGCGGCCCAAAAAAAATAACGTGCCCTCGGACCAATCCCTAGAGCAGCTCTCATCCCAGATCGAGTCGGTGCGCGGCGAGATCGGCAAGATCATCGTCGGCCACCAGGAAGTAGTCGACTGGGTGCTCATCGCCCTGCTGGCGGGCGGCCATGTATTGTTGGAAGGCGTACCGGGCCTGGGCAAGACCACTCTGCTGCGCACCCTCGGCCACGCCCTGCGCCTGCGCTACTCCCGCATCCAGTTCACCCCCGACCTGATGCCTGCCGACATAGTCGGCAGCATGGTCATGGAGACCGACGATCGCGGCGTGAAGAGTCTGCGCTTCCAGCCGGGGCCCGTCTTCGCCCACCTGGTGCTGGCCGACGAGATCAATCGCGCTACCCCCAAGACCCAGTCGGCGCTGCTCGAAGCCATGCAGGAGCGCACCGTCACCAGCGGCACCGTCACCCACGAGCTCGCGGAGCCGTTCCTGGTGATGGCCACCCAGAACCCGCTGGAGATGGAAGGCACCTACCCGCTGCCCGAGGCGCAACTCGACCGCTTCATGATGAAGATCCTGGTGGGCTACCCGACCCGGCAGGAGCTGGACATCATCATCGAGCGGACTATGGCTGCCTCCCAGCCCCAGATCGACCGCGTGGTCGACCGCGACCAGATCCTGAACATCCGCCGCGCGGCCCGCGAGGTCCTCGCCGCCCAGCACGTCCGCGACTTCGCCGCGCACCTGGTGCTCAGCACCCAGCCCGAGCAAACCGAAGCGCATCCCCTCGCCCTGAAATACATCCGCTACGGCAGTTCCCCGCGCGGCGCCCAGGCGCTGATTCAGGGCGGCCGCGTGATGGCCATGATGCGCGGCCGCTGGAACGTATCGATCGACGACCTGAAGGCCCTCGCTCTGCCCTGTCTCCGCCACCGCATCATCCTCAACTTCGACGCCCACGCCGAAGGCAAGACCACGGACAGCATACTCAGCGAGATCATGAGCGCGGTCCCTGTGGCGAACCTGGCGTGAGAATTGACGATGGTGCGATTGAAGATTGACGATTGAACGGCAGCCCTCCAATCGTCAATCTAGTCGGCGGCCTTTTTCAGCACGGTTTCGGTGCCCCACCCTCCGCCTTCCGCTTCCACGGTGAGCTTCATCTGGTCGCCGGCCACCTTGCCCTTCACCAGCAGCTTCGCCGGATTCCCCTCCCACTCGGAGGCGGCGGCCAGGAAGATGTTGTCGTCCTTCAGCTCGTCCTGCGTGATCAGCCAATCCCGGCTTTCTCCAACTGCCGCTTGGCCCACTCGTGGCCGTTGAGCCAAAGCCAGATCGGAAAAGGCGCATCTCGCGGCCCCACTCCATGTGTGGGTGGGCGGCCTTCTCCTGCCCCTTCTGCGGCCATGATCGTAGGGCCGAGCCACCTCTTCCTTCTTCTGCCCTTTCTGGAAATGCACGACGGGAATGTGGTGCTTCTCAGCGAACCGGTAGATCGCTTTCACGTACTCCTGGCCGATCTTGCCGAACGCGGCCGACGACGGAATCTTGAACCTCCGTTGCCAGCGCAGGAAGATGCAGACCTCCCCTACCGACTGCAGCTTCGGCACGTAGGTTTGCAAGAAGATGCGGTCGATGGAACGGCATCGAGATGGAACCAAAGAGATGAAGTATGCCGACATGCTGAGGACGATCTACACCTGGCCGGCCTTGCCGGAACTGCTGGTGGCTGCTAACCGGCCGTATCTGGAATTCCTTTCGGCTATGAACGAGGATCGAGGCGGAACGGCCAAGTTAAACAAGATCTCTCAGACGGTCCCGGACAACGAGCGTTCCTACCGGGGCTTCCCCTTCTTCGACCAGGAGGATCAGGAACTGTTGGAGGCCCTGGCGCGTGGCGACTTCAACATCAGCGGATTTCAGAACAAGACCCTGCGCCAGCGTCTGGCAGGCAAGGTTAGCGGACAGATCTCCCGGCTGATGAAGCGCCTACGAGCCCAATGAATGCTCGAATGGAAGGAGGACCAGAAAACGAAAGCGCATCAGGCTGGCG
>JACQDI010000155.1 GCA_016201195.1 Acidobacteriota bacterium
TGGCCCGCTACGCCGCCGAGCATCCGGATTTCCCCCAGCAGCCGACCAGCGACCAGTTCTTCGACGAGGCGCAGTTCGAAAGTTACCGGCGGCTGGGCCAGCAATCAGTGGAGGAGATGACGAAGGGATGGGCCGGCGGTTCCCTGCGGCAGTTTCTTACGCACGTGGAGTCGGTGTACCTGTAGTGGATCGTGGAGATCTTAGCGCACACGGACTGGCACCTGTAGACGAGACTCCAGCGGGTTACCTTGCGCATTACGGTAAGTCGAAGCCGTACGATGCCAGCGCTTACTCGGTGGCCCGGACTTCCCGCAGTCGCTCGCGCAACGGTTCCGGCAACTGCGCCTCCATCTCCGGAGTGATCAGCCCGACGGCGTCGAGGTCCTTCAAATGCACCCGGTCCTTGAGGCGGTAGCTGGTGAGCTTCATCCGCACCAAGTCGGCAACGGGCGCGAGCAAGAGCCCTTCTTTCGCACGCACCGGAGGGGAAAACTCGGGCACCGGCTCCAGATAGTCAGGCCGCGGCTCCAGATAGTCAGGCCGAACCTTCTCACGCACAAACACCAGGTGGGCGGCGCTGCGGGCATGTGGTTGGGCAGCGTCGACCAACATGTCCACACCCGCTGCATGTCGATACTCGAACCCGAAGAGGCGGACTGCTGCGGTGATCCGATCCAGGTCCCGGCGGTCAACCGCAATGTCGATATCTCGTGTGAGGCGAGCGGCGAGCGGGTCTAGCTCCTCCACGTGCAGGAACACCGCCACGCCGCCGACCACGCGGTACTCAAGGCCGGCCTCCGCGAAGGCCTTCGCCAGCCGGGTGAGAACCTCAAACAGTTGCTCCACGTGTCGATCGATTGCGGTGATGCTCAACACAACGCCCGCTTCGATTATCGCACGGGTCACGCGGTCCGCATGGCCTCCTCTTTGGAGGTGGAGAGCGCAGCCTGGGCGGCGGCCAGCCTCGCGATGGGGACGCGGTAGGGGGAGCAGCTCACGTAGTTCATCCCCACCCTCACGCAGAAGCCGACCGAGCTGGGTTCACCGCCGTGCTCGCCGCAGATGCCAACCTCGAGGTCGGCGCGCGTCTGGCGTCCCTTCTCCACGGCCATCCGCATCAGGGGGCCCACGCCTTCCTGGTCCAGGACAGCAAAGGGGTCGTCCTTGAAGATCTTGCGGTCCTGATATTCCTTGAGGAACTTGCCCGAGTCGTCGCGGGAGAAGCCGAAGGTGGTCTGGGTGAGGTCGTTGGTGCCGAAGCTGAAGAACTCCGCCTGCTCGGCGATTTTGTCCGCGGTGACCGCGGCGCGCGGCACCTCGATCATGGTGCCGACCATGTAGTGGACCTTCTGGCCGGCCTTCTTGAAGACGTCGTCGGCCGCCTGCACCACGATCTTCTTCTGGTTTTCGAGCTCGGTCACGTTGCCCACGAGCGGGATCATCACTTCGGGGATGACCTTGACCCCTTTCTTGGCCACCTGCACAGCGGCCTCGAAGATGGCGCGGGCCTGCATCTCGGTGATCTCAGGATAGGTGATACCCAGGCGGCAGCCGCGGTGGCCGAGCATGGGGTTGAACTCGTGCAGCTCCTCGACGCGGCGCAGCAGCTCCTCGCGCTCGGCGATCTTCTTCCGGGGTCTCCTGGTGGCCTTCATCACGGCGATCTCGACCATCAGCTCCTCGCGCTTGGGGAGAAACTCGTGGAGCGGCGGGTCGAGCGTGCGGATCACGACCGGGTAGCCGTTCATGGCCTCGAACAAGCCGGCGAAATCCTTGCGCTGCATGGGGAGAAGTTTCGCCAGGGCCTTGCGGCGGTCCTTCTCGGTGCGGGCCAGGATCATGGCTTGCATGTGGGGGATGCGGTCCTCGGCGAAGAACATGTGCTCAGTGCGACACAGGCCGATGCCTTCGGCGCCGAAGTTGCGGGCGACCTTGGCGTCGCGCGGGATGTCCGCGTTGGCCCGCACGCCGATGGTGCGGAACTCGTCCACCCAGGTCATAAACTTGGCGAGGTGGCCGCTCGAGAGGTCGGGGTCCTTGGTCTGGGCGCGGCCGGCGAAGACCTCTCCGGTCGAGCCGTCGAGCGAAAGCCAGTCGCCTTCCTTCAGGGTAGTGGTCTTGCCGTTGACCTGGACGCGCATTTCCTGGCGATGTTCATCGACCTCGACGGCGCCGGCACCCGCCACGCAGGGGATGCCCATGCCGCGGGCGACGACCGCCGCGTGGCTGGTCATGCCGCCGCGAGAGGTCAGAATGCCCTTGGCCACCTCCATGCCGTGAATGTCATCGGGAACGGTCTCGGCGCGCACCAGCACCACCGGGCCATTCTTGGCCTTCACGACGGCCTCATCGGCGGTGAAGACGACGGTTCCTACCGCCGCGCCGGGCGAGGCGTTGAGGCCCCTCGCCAGCAACTGGAGCGAGTTGCGGGAAGAGTCTTCCATCACCGGGTGCAGCAACTGGTCAAGCTGCATGGGATCAACGCGCAGCACCGCCTCGCGCTTGTCGATCAGGCCCTCCTCGACCATCTCCACGGCGATGCGGACGGCGGCCGGGCCGGTGCGCTTGCCGTTGCGCGTCTGGAGCATGTAGAGCTTGTGGTCCTGGATGGTGAACTCGAAATCCTGGACGTCGCGGTAGTGCTTTTCGAGGTTGGAGGTGATGGTGTGGAGCTGCTGGTAGACATCGGGCATGACGTCCTTCAGCTCGGAAATCGGTTTCGGGGTGCGGATGCCGGCCACCACGTCTTCGCCTTGGGCGTTGAGGAGAAACTCACCGTAAAATTCCTTGAGGCCGGTGGCGGGGTTGCGGGTGAAGCCGACGCCGGTGGCCGAGGTGTCGCCCAGGTTGCCGAAGACCATGGCCTGCACGTTGACCGCGGTGCCCAGGTCGTCGGGAATGTTGTTCATCTTGCGGTAGTGAATGGCGCGGGCGTTGTGCCAGGAGCAAAAAACGGCGTCCCGGGCCATGGCGAGCTGCTGCCGGGCGTCCTGCGGAAACGGTTTCCCGGTTTTCTCCCGGACCAGCTTCTTGTAATCGGCGATGACGGCCTTGAGGTCGTCGGCGGTGAGGTCGGTGTCGTACTTGGCCTTCACTTTCTTCTTACGGCTGTCGAAGAGGTGCTCAAACTCGTTCTTGCCAATGTCGAGGACGACGTTGCCGAACATCTGGATGAAGCGGCGGTAGCAGTCGTACGCAAAGCGCGGGTTGCCGCTCTTTTGGGCGAGCGTTTCGGTGGTCTGGTCGTTGAGGCCGAGGTTCAGGATGGTATCCATCATGCCGGGCATGGAAAATTTCGCGCCCGAGCGGACGCTGACGAGCAGCGGATTCTGCGGATCACCGAGCCTCTGGCCCATCTTTTCTTCAAGCCTGGCCAGGGCCTCGCCGGCCTGGTGCTGGATCTGGGAGGGCACCTGGTTGCCGCTTTGAAAGTAGAGATTGCAGACAGCGGTCGAGACGGTGAAGCCGGGCGGCACGGGGAGCTTAGCCCGGGACATCTCGGCCAGGCCGGCGCCCTTGCCGCCCAGGACGTCTTTCATCTTGCCGTCGCCGTCGGCGGCCCCGCCGCCGAACGAGTACACGTATTGGGTCATTTCGTCAGTCTCCTGGGGTCACGATTTCGGAAAAATCCGCAATGGTGGAAAACTCGCGCAGAAGCTGCGCCAGAAAATTCAGCCTGTTGCGGCGGACATCGGGGTCGGGAGCGTTCACCAGGACCTTATCGAAGAAAAGGTCGACGCGCGGGCGCAGCGAGGCTATAGCCCTCAGGTCGTCAAGATACACGAGACCCTGGATCTCGCCGCGCACGCGCTGATATTCGTCGTACAAATCGCGCTCGGGACCGGCTTCGAGCAGCGCCAGATCGGGTGCCTGTGTGTCGCCAGTGATGCCGGCCTGGAGTAAAATGTTCCGAATGCGCTTGAAGCTCGCCGCCAGCGGCTCGAAGTTTTCCGTCGGCCGGACCTGGGAGATGGCCTCCAGCCGGTCCTCGACATCGGCCAGGTCGTCGGAGCCAGCCGCGAGTACGGCGTTCACCTCGTCGTAGCGATAGCCGCGCAGGTCACGAAAGTAATAGCGGACGCGGTCGAGCATGAACTCACGCCATTCGGGCGGCCCGAAGAGTTTGCTCAGCGCGTAGGGATGCCGGCCTTCGACCAGGATGCGAACAACTCCCAGTGCGGCGCGGCGGAGCGCGAACGGATCCTTGGAGCCGGTTGGCATAAGCCCGATGCTGAAGAAACTTTGCAGTGTCTCGATGCGGTCGGCCAGCGCCACAAGCTGGCCGGTTCTGGTGCGCGGCACTGGCTGGTAATGATCGTAGATAGCGTCCGCGACCTCGGCCGGCTCGCCCTGGGCGCGGGCGTACAGACCTCCCACCACGCCCTGCAATTCGGTGAATTCCTTGACCATTTCGGTGGTGAGGTCGCACTTGGCCAGTTCGACGGCGCGGAGGGCTGCTTCGTTACCGCCGAGGACATTCTGAAGCACGTTCTTGTTTTGCTCAGTCTTGTCCCAGTAGGTCCGGTTCCCGTGATACGTGATGTGCTTCAAGTCTTCGACGCGGTCGCGCAGCGGGCGCTTCTGGTCGGTCTCCCAGAAGAAGCGGGCGTCGTTGAACCGTGCGCGCAGCACGCGCTCGTGGCCGTGGCGGACGATGCCGTCCTCGTCGCGGTCGATATTCATGACGGCGACGAATTGCGGAGCGAGCTTGCCGTTTTCCTCCTCGACCGAGAAATACTTCTGGTGGTGCTGCATCACGGTGACCAGCACCTCTTCGGGAAGCGAAAGGAACTCGCGGTCGAAGCTGCCGGCGATCGGGGTCGGATACTCGGTGATGTTCACTAAAGTTTCCAGCAGTCTCTCGTTGGGACGGATGCGGACCCCGAGTTGCTCGATCCCCTGCTCGATGCGCCGGCGGCGCTCGGCGGCGTCGAGGATCACGAAATTCTGGCGCAGTTGCTCGCGCAGGCTCTCGAAGTCGGAGACGCGGATCGGCTTCTTCTGGCCGAGCCGGCGGTGGCCGTACGTATAGCGGTCGGCCTTCAAGCCAGCGATCTCGAAGGGCACGACCTTGCCACCGAGCAGCGCCACCAGCCAGCGGATCGGTCGGATGAAACGCGGGCCGGACTTGCCGCTCCAGGTCATGGTCTTAGGCCAGGCAATGCCCAAGATCACGCCCGGCAGTTTCTCGCTGAGGATGTCGACGGCGCGCCGGCCCTTGATCTTGCGCGTGGCGGGCAAAGCCGGCGCCAGCGTTGGGGCCGGCCGAGGTGGGCGGGCCTGTGACCGTTTCCTTGGTGTCGGGCTGCTTCGTGGGGAGGCCGCGGGCGGCGACCACCAGGCGGCGGGGCGTGGCGTAGGTTGCGACCTCTACGCCGGGGAAAACCTCCACGAAAAGCCGCTTCAGGTCGGCGAGCGCCCCGGTAATCATCCAGTCGGGGACCTCTTCGACGCCGATCTCGAGCAGGAAGTCCGCCACCTTCATGCGCGCTTCTCCACCCAGGCTTGGGCGACGCCGACAGCGAGGTCGCGC
>JACQDI010000156.1 GCA_016201195.1 Acidobacteriota bacterium
AGCCAGCGGATCGGTCGGATGAAACGCGGGCCGGACTTGCCGCTCCAGGTCATGGTCTTAGGCCAGGCAATGCCCAAGATCACGCCCGGCAGTTTCTCGCTGAGGATGTCGACGGCGCGCCGGCCCTTGATCTTGCGCGTGAAAGCGTAGTATTGCTTGCCCGAGAATCGTGATTCGTCGAACCGCGAGTCCTGCCTTCGATCGGCGTCAAACCGCGACTCCTGTCTTCGATCGACGTCAAACCGCGAGGCCTGCCCTCCAACAACCGTAACGAGGTCCTCGACCGAACACCCCATCTTGCGGGCGAAACCGGCAGCGGCGTTGGGGCCGGCCGAGGCGGGCGGGCCGGTGACCGTTTCCTTGGTGTCGGGCTGCTTTGCGGGAAGCCCCCGCGCACTCAAGACCAGGCGGCGGGGGGTAGCGTGGGTTTCGACCTCCACGCCGGGGAAAACCTCCAGGAAAAGCCGCTTCAGGTCGGCGAGCGCCCCGGTAATCATCCAGTCGGGGACCTCTTCGACGCCGATCTCGAGCAGGAAGTCCGCCACCTTCATGCGCGCTTCTCCACCCAGGCTTGGGCGACGCCGACAGCGAGGTCGCGCCGGGAATCGAGGAGGTTAAACAGGTGCGAGCACTTCAGCACGAGGTCGTAAGAAGGCAGCAGAGGCCCGCCGGCGGCGAGCAGGCTCTTGCATTCGGCCTCGTGCAGATCGAGCAGCTTCCACAGGCCGGCAACCGCCGCCTTTTCAAAATTATACACGGAAAACTGCAACTCATCCTGGAAGCGTACGTCGCGGTACGTCCGGTGCTCGTTCCAGCGGATGTCGTAGACGCTGTCCACGTCTTGCAGGAACGCCGTGATGCGCTCCAGGCCGTAGGTCAGCTCGACCGGAACCACGTCGAGGTCGATGCCGCCGCACTGCTGGAAGTAGGTGAACTGGGTGATCTCCAGGCCGTCGAGCATCACCTGCCAGCCGATTCCCCACGCCCCGAGAGTAGGCGACTCCCAGTTGTCTTCTTCGAGCTTAAGGTCGTGGCGGCGCAGGTCAATGCCGACCGCTTCCAGGCTCTTCATGTAGATTTCGATGACGTCAGTTGGCGCGGGCTTGAGAATCACCTGGAGCTGCATGTGCTTGTAGAGGCGATTGGGGTTGTCGCCATAGCGGCCGTCGGCGGGGCGGCGGCTGGGCTGCACGTAAGCCACGCTGTAAGGCTCGGGCCCGAGGACCCGCAGAAACGTCTCTGGACACATGGTCCCCGCGCCGACTTCGATATCGTAGGGCTCCTGGATCAGGCAGCCCTGACGAGACCAGAAGCGCTTGAGGTCGAAGACGATGTCCTGAAACGTTTTCACAAATCACCAAATCAACAAATCATCAAATCTCCGCCAGCATCGGCACCGTAACCAGCTTCTTCTCCAAGTGTTCCTCCAGGCGCTGCCAGAGGAACTGGCGCAGGTCGGCGGCGGTGCGGCGATCCCAGGAGCGTGGCGCGAGTTTCCGCAGCGACGCATGCAACATCTCCTCGGCCAGCGCGCGCGACTCCGGGTCGAGCGACCATGCGCCCTGGGGGCGGCAGCGCTGGCAGTGCAGGCCGGGGGTGCTCCGGACGAAAAACGCCCGCTCCGGCGGCGGGACCTCCACGCCGCAGCTCACACAGTCGCCCGGTCCCGGCAGCCAGCCGCCCAGCTTCACGGCCCACAGGCTGAAGTAGGTCACGGCCGGCCATAAGCCCGCCACTCCGCACTCGCGGATGTAATCCAGGGCCAGCAGCAGCAGCCGGAAGTACCGGTCGTTGGGCTCGTGCTCCGGCAGCAGTTGCTCGGAAACTTCGGCCAGGAAATCCAGCGCCACGCCGAGGGAATATTCGGCGGCTGCGCTGAACTGCGAGTCGATCAGCTCGCAGCTATCCAGGCTGACCAAGTCCCGGTTCTCACGCTGGAAATAGAACATGCGCACGTGCGCGAGCCGTTCCAGGCCGGCGCCAAAACGGCTTTTCAAGCGCCTGGCCCCGCGCGCGACGCCCCGCAGCTTGCCCTGGTCCCGGGCGATGAAGCTCACGATCAGGTCCGCTTCCCGGAACGGATACGTGCGCAACACCAGCGCTTCACTTTCCCGGGCGGGCATTGCGTGATTCCGGCATGCGACAATCTGGGGGTGAATTTTCCGAGCACGCGGCGGTCGGCGGTGTTTGCCACCGGAAGCGCGGATGCGGGCCAGCGCCGCCAGGCGTTCGAGGTGCTGGTCGAGGCCTACTGGAGGCCGGTCTACAAGTACATCCGGCTGAAGTGGGGGGCGTCGGGGGACGAAGCGCAGGACCTCACGCAGGGGTTTTTCACGCGGGCGATCGAGAAGAGCTTCTTTGCGGGATATGAGCCGGCAAAGGGCAGCTTCCGCACCTTTCTGCGGGCGTGCCTGGAGGGCTTTGTGGCCAACGAGCGGAAGTCGGCGCAACGGATCAAGCGCGGGGGAGGAACCGAGGTGCTGTCGCTCGACTTCGAGAGCGCCGAGGGCGAGTTGCGGCAGCACGAACCGCCGGCGGGCCTCAGCATGGAAGACTACTTCCGGCAAGAGTGGGTGCGAAGCTTGTTCGGGCTGGCCGTGGAGAGCCTGCGCGAGGAGTGCGCCGCGCGGGGCAAACAGGCGCACTTCGGGTTGTTCGAGCGCTACGACCTGGATGAAGCGGAAGCGACCTACGAGGAGCTGGCAAGGGAATTCGGGCTGTCGGTGAGCGACGTGACAAACTACCTGGCGTTTGCCCGGCGCGAGTTCCGGCGGATCGTGCTCGACAAGCTGCGGGAGACGACCGGCGATGACCAGGAGTTTCGCAGCGAGGCGCGGCTACTGTTGGGGGTGGATCCGGGATGAGGTGGCTTGGCCACAAGACGCTGGAGCACCTGCGCGAGGTGGTGGAGGCGCCGGACCTGAGCGGAACCAAGTACCGCCTGATCCGGGAAATCGGCCGCGGGGGGATGGGGATCGTCTACGAGGCCGAAGACGTGGAGCTGGACCGGCGCGTGGCGCTGAAGGTTTTGAACGGCGTCGATATTTCGGGGGAGGCGCGGATCCTGGCCCGGCTCGAGCATCCTGGCATCGTCCCAGTCCACGATGTGGGAACGCTGCCCGACGGCCGCGTGTTTTACGCGATGAAGCTGGTGGAGGGGACGCGGCTCGACCGGCTGGCCCAGAGCGGCGCGTCGCTGGCCGATCGGCTGCGCGTGTTCCAGAAGACGTGCGAAGCGGTGGCGTTCGCGCACTCCCACGGGGTGATTCACCGGGACCTGAAACCGGAGAACATCATGGTCGGCTCGTTCGGTGAGGTGCTCATCATGGACTGGGGCGTGGCCCGGCGCGGGCCGCAGCCCGACGCAGCGCCCGGGACGGTCATGGGCACGGCGGGCTACATGGCGCCGGAACAGGCGCGCGGGGAGGTGGACCGGGTCGATGAGCGCAGCGACGGGTACGCGCTGGGGGCGATTCTGCGATTCCTGGCGGGCGACCGAGAGGTCCCGCGGCGGCTCGCGGCAATCAGCGCCAAGGCCATGGCCACAGAGCCGGGCAACCGCTACGTGAGTGCGCAGGACCTGGGCGCCGACGTGGCCCGGTTCCTGGACGGGCTGCCCGTCGAGGCGTATCACGAGGGGATCTTCGAGCGGCTGGCGCGGGTGGCCTCGCGAAACCAAATGGCGGTGGTTCTGGTCGCTGCCTACCTGCTAATGCGTGTCCTGCTGCTTTTATTCACGCGGCGTTAAAGGAAACGCGGGCTTCGTGTAATGGGAGACGGTGAGGAGACAAATTCATGCGGAACAAGATGGTGATTGGCTTGCTGCTGGGAGGCGTGCTGGGGATCTTCGACGGCCTGTCGGCGCTGCTCTATCCGGAGGCGGCGTCGCAGATCGTAAGCATCGTCATCGGGTCGACGTTCAAAGGGATGATCACCGGCGTGCTGGCGGGGGTCTTCGCCCGCAAGGTGAATTCCCTGCCCCTCGGCATCGTTGCTGGATTGGCCGTGGGACTCCTGCTCAGCTTTGCAGTGGCCGCTATGGGAGACGCCAACGGGAAACACTACTATTTTGAGATCATGCTGCCGGGCAGCATCTTGGGCGCGATCGTGGGGTTTGCGACGCAGAAACTGCCTAAAGTCGCGGACAGCAGACTGTAAGCCGAA
>JACQDI010000157.1 GCA_016201195.1 Acidobacteriota bacterium
CCGCTGCTCCGGGAGCGCTTGTCCGCTGCAAGCGCAGGAGATGGCGGCGCGTCCGCGACCACAATCCACCAACGAACGGCGATAAGGACCGAGAAACGCCGTTCCGTCCGGGAATCCACTTGGCTGGTTTGTCGGCGACGCGTGGATCTGGATTCGGCAGGACCGCATGTCGCCGTCGGTTGACGCGCCACTCGGAACTTGCTCTGGCTCCCTCCCGTCGAGATCGCGGATGACCTCTCCGCCTTATAGTTGCTTCGTGAGGCTTTTTCGGGTGACAGTTTTTCCACAGTCGTCGCGGCGCGCCGCTGTGGAAATCGAAACTCGCTTCGGTCCGGTTGCCTTCAGCACCACAGCCATGGCAGCCTCAGAGGCGAGCAGGCATCCCGCTGCTACGAATCGGTCGGCCAGACACCCGATGTCTATCGTTAGAGTTTCGAGCAGCGGGATGCGCTTTGCTTCCAGAACGAATCCTCAGATGTCGTCTGGAGCCTCACAGCCAGACTGTACTATAAGGCCTTCGCGGAAGCAAAGCCCTGCCTGTTCCTCATCCCCATCGAACGGGAAAGGAGAAAAGATGAACCCCACGCAACCATCCACCGACTTTGCCGCTTTCGTGGCCCTGGACTGGGCCGATCGGAAACATGCTTGGGCTTCGCAGGCCTCTGGCCAGGCGCGCGTCGAGTACGGCGAATTGGAGAACACCCCGGAAGCGATCGAGATCTGGGCCAGTGAACTGGAACAACGTTTTGGCGGCCGGCCCGTCGCCGTCGCCCTGGAACAGCCGCGGGGCGCGGTGGTGGCCGTGCTCAGCAAATATGCTCACCTGGTGCTGTTTCCAGTCCACCCCAGCACCTTGGCCCACTACCGCCGGAGCTTTTACCCTTCCGGCGCCAAGAGCGATCCCAGTGACGCCGGCCTGCTGCTGGAGTTGCTCGTGCAGCACCGCGATCGGCTGCGGCCCCTGAAGCCCGATACGGTCGAGACCCGCCTGTTGCAGTTCCTGGTCGAGGAACGCCGCCGGCTGGTGGACGACAAAACCCGCCACTCCAACCGCCCCACGGCCTGCCTGCAGCAGGTCTTTCCGCAAGTGCTGAAGTGGTTCGGCGGTGTCGCCTCTCCGCTGGTCGGCGACCTGCTCCAGCGCTGGCCCAGCTTGCAAGAGCTGCAGTGCGCCCGGCCCGATACCTTGCGCCCGAGTCCGGCCGCCTGGCGATGCGTAGCTTGGTCGAGCTCATCGCCCGGCTCCGCGAGAATATTGTGCGCCATGAGCAGCAGATCCAGGAGGTGGCCCAGACCCACCCGGACTTCCCCATCATGGACTCACTGCCCGGCGCCGGCCCGGCCCTGGCGCCTCGCCTGATCGCCGCCTTGGGGACCGACCGCAGCCGTTTCCAAAGCGCTCAGGACTTGCAGTGCTACACCGGCATTGCTCCGGTGCTGGAGTCCAGCGGCAATCAGCGTTGGGTCCACTCGCGCTGGGCCTGCCCCAAGTTTGTCCGTCAAACGATTCACGAGTGGGCCCAGCACTCCATCGGGAGCTGTGACTGGGCCCGCGACTACTACCAGGCCCAGCGTTCGCGCCGCAAATCCCATCACACTGCCGTTCGCGCGTTGGCCTTCAAATGGCTTCGCATTCTGTTTCGGTGTTGGCAGAACCGCACGCTTTACCAGGAACAGATCTATCACCAGGCTTTGCAGCGGCGCGTTTCGAGAAGCTCCGGTGCCGGCGCCACTTCACTTCCGGCGGCCCGGCCCAGTGTGCCGTTGACCGCGCCGTCATCCAACACTCAGCCCCCAGCGCCTTCCCCTGTGCAACTCCAGTGGGAATCCGTTGCAGGATTCTTCAAACTCGGGCTTGTTTCCTCTTGACGGACCAACTCAGATGTCTACCAAGACGCACAAGCGCAGGCCTAATCCGGGCTGCATCTCATGAGGCGGGCCAGTCCGCTTCCAGGAAGTTGACCTGTTCCCTCGGATCCCTCGCGAGTGGCGTCGCAGGTTTAGTCACGCTTCGGCGCGGTGTGAGGGCGAATGGCCGCAGAGCCTCGAAGCCCATGGCGTAGCCGGGCCAGTGCCCCGGAGTAGGAGCGAAGATTCCCCGAGCGGTCCGGGGCACATGTAGCTTGGTGCAAATTTGCACCCAGGTCGGCTCAGCAGAATCAG
>JACQDI010000158.1 GCA_016201195.1 Acidobacteriota bacterium
CTTTCGCGAGAGAAACTCCACCGCCCGCTCGGAGAAGATGTCGGTGACGTAGCCCTTCACCTTCGCCCGCTTGCCGTCTTCGTTCAGCTCCGGATCGAAGTAAGCCCCCTGGCCTTTGAAGCTGACCCAGCGGTCGAAGCCTGGGCGCGGCGTGTCGTCGTTGCCCATGTGCCACTTGCCGATGAACGCGGTTTCATATCCAGCGTCATGCAGCAGGCGCGGGAAGGTCACTAGGTGGTGGCTCAGTGCCGCGCGGCTGGTGTTATCGACGACGCCGTGCGTGTGGGCGTACTGCCCGGTGAGGAAACTGGCGCGGCTGGGGCTGCACAGCGGCGTGGTCATGAAGGCGTTCTGAAACTGGGCGCCCTCGCGCGCAATGCGGTCGATATTCGGCGTACGTGCCCACGGATGGCCAGCGCAACCCAGCTCATCCCACCGCACATCGTCCATTAAGATGAAGACGATATTGGGCCGCCCCGGTTGTGCCCGCGCCACGATGGGCGCCAGCAGCGAAGTTAGCACCCGCCGCCGTGATGGTTTTCGAATCACCAGATCACTAAATCACCAAATCACCAAGTCGTCAATCCCTGCTAAAATAGAGCCTTCCCATGCCAGGTGAAGTGCAGGCCGAGGGCCTGACCAAAGACTTCCGCACCTTCCAGCGCAAAGAGGGCATTCGGGGGGCGATCGAGAACCTGTTCGTGCGCCAGTATCAGACCGTGCGCGCCGTGGACAAGGTCTCCTTCCGCATCCAGCCCGGCGAGATGGTGGGCTACATCGGCCCCAACGGCGCCGGCAAATCGACCACCGTCAAGATGCTGACCGGCATCCTCGCCCCCACCGAGGGCACGGCGCTGGTCAACGGCTTCGTCCCCTACCGCGACCGCACGCGCTACACCCGCACCATCGGCGTGGTCTTCGGCCAGCGCACGCAGCTCTGGTGGGATATCGCGGTGGTCGAATCGTTCCGCTTGCTCCAGCGCATCTACGAGGTTTCCGACTCCGACTACAAAACCCAGCTCGACACCTTCGACCAGGTGCTCGAGATCAAGCGTTACCTCAACACCCCGGTGCGCAAGCTGAGCCTGGGCGAGCGCATGCGCTGCGACCTGGCCGCTTCGCTGCTCCACAACCCACCCTTGTTGTTTCTCGACGAGCCTACCATCGGCCTCGACGTCGTCGCCAAGACCAACGTGCGACAGTTTCTGAAAGAGGTGAATCGGCGCTTCGGCACCACCATGCTCCTCACCACCCACGATCTCTCCGACATCGAGGAGCTGTGCAAGCGCCTGATGATCATCGATCACGGCCGCGTGCTGTTTGACGGCGCTCTCGCCGAGCTGAAGCGCCAGCTCTGGCAGCAGATGTGGGTGCGCATCGAGCTGCGCGAGCCGGCCCAGGCCCAGGCGCTCGAGTCGCTCTCGCTCAACAACATCCATCGCGAGCGCCTGGACGAGCTGACCTACCGGCTGGTGTTCGACCGGGAAGAGCACACCGCCGGCGAGGTGATCCGCCAGGTCGTTTCGGAGGTGGACGTGCGGGACGTCTTCATCCAAGAGGAATCGATCGAGGAGATCGTCCGGCGCATCTACACCGGGCCGTCGGTGCTGGAGTTCGGCAGGTGAGCGTCGCCGTCTATCGCGAATTCGCCCGCGTCGGGTTCGTCAACATCCTCGCCTTCCGCCTGCGGTACTACACGGGCGTTCTTACCTACTTCCTCAACGTCACCGTCTACTACTTCATCTGGAAAGCGCTCTATGCCGCCGACCCCAACTTCGCCGGGTTCACCTTTCCCGAGATCGTCACTTACGTCGCCGTGGGCTGGATGATCCGCTCGCTCTACTTCAACAACATCGACCAGGACATGGCCCAGGACGTGATGGAAGGCAAGATCAGCATGGCCCTGATCAAGCCGGTGAGCGTGCAGTGGATGTACATCTCGCAGGCCCTGGGCGAAACGGTGTTCCGCCTGGCGATGCTGTCGGCGCCAGTGGCGCTCGCGCTGGCCCTGGTCTTCCCCGTTCGCCCGCCAAAAAGCCCGGCCCACGGGGCGCTGTTCCTGCTGTCGCTGGTGGGGAGCGTCTTGCTTGTGGCCGCGCTCAACTTCATCGTCGGCTCCTGCGCCGTTCGTCTCAAGTCGATCCTGGGGCTGCTGCGCGCCAAGTTTTTTGTGCAGGAGCTGTTCTCAGGTCTGCTGATCCCCATGACCCTATTCCCGGCCACGGCGCAGAAGGTTCTGGCCTGCCTTCCGTTCCAGCACATCGGCTACACACCGATGCTGATCTACCTGGGCCGGCTGAGCTATCCGCAGATCGCCCTGGCCCTGGCCTTGCAGGCGCTCTGGGTGGCTCTGCTCGCCGCCTTCGGCGCCTGGTTCTGGAAGGTGATGGCCCGCAAGATCACGATTCACGGTGGATAATGCGACGCTACCTGAGCCTGCTCGTCGAATACTTCCTCCAGTACGCCAAGGTGCGCCTGGCGTATAAGGGCGACTTCCTCATTTCGGTGTTCACTACCCTGGTGGCTACCGGTTTAGGCGTCGTGGTAGTGCTGCTCCTGTTCGGCCGCGTCCCGCGTTTGATGGACTGGGGCTTCTACGAGATTCTGTTCCTCTATGGCTTCGGCCTGATTCCGATGGCGCTGTTCAACGTGGTCAGCATCAACCTCTACTACTTCGGCGACCGCTACATCGTGCAGGGCAACTTCGACCGCATCCTGCTGCGGCCCATCCACTCCATGTTTCAGATCCTGTTTGAGCAGTTCCGCCTCGAATCGGCCGCCGACGCCGCAGTTGGGGTGTTCGTGGTCGCATACGCCGCCCGGCATCTAGGCCTCGACTTCGGTCCGCTCGACTGGCTGGTCCTCGCCTTCGCCGCGCTGTGCGGATTCGTCATCTATGTATCGATCTTTCTCATGCTGACCACCGTTTCCTTCTGGATGGAGGACCGGGTAGGGGTGATGCCGCCGGTCTACAACATGATGGCCTTCGGCCGCTACCCGCTCAAGATCTACAACGTCTTTTTGCAATTCTTCCTGAGCTGGATCATCCCGTTTGGCTTCGCGACGTTTTACCCTGCGGCCCACCTGCTCCGCCGTGCAGAGTATCGTCTGTACTTTCCGCTGCTGCCGGTGGTAGCATTGGCCTGCGCGGGGCTGGCGGTGGCCTTGTGGAACCGCGGCGTGCGCAATTACTCGAGCACCGGCTCGTAAAGCGAGCTCAGTCAAAGACGCTCACGCAAAGACGCAAAGGAGGCAAAGGGCGCCAAGAAAACCTTTGCGGGGTCGGCGACCGCGCTTGGCGGTACAAGCCTCGACCAGATCCACAGTGCTATAATGTCCTCAACCAAAGGGGGAGTTATGGGCACTCGACTCTCTGCATCCTTGTTGCTTCTGGCGAGCGCGCTCCACTCGCAGGAATTTCGCGGCACGATCCTGGGGCGCATCACGGATCCGACCGGGGCGGTGGTGGTGGGAGCGGCCGTCCGTGTCCGCAACGTGGACACCAATCTCGCCCTCGACACGCGCTCCAACGAGCAGGGCAACTACCAGCTTCCCTTCCTGCCTCCGGGTAATTATGCGGTGACCGTCGAGCACCCAGGCTTCCGAAACATCGAGCGGCCGTC
>JACQDI010000159.1 GCA_016201195.1 Acidobacteriota bacterium
CCGCGCCCGCACCCGGCCCGCCGACAGGATTTTCGTGTGGGGATTCCGTCCGGAAATCTATTTCTATTCCCGCCGCCCCGCCGCCTCCCGCTACCTGGAGTCGCAGCCCCTCACCGGCGTCCTCGCCGACCGCCACCTGGAGCGCTCCGACCCCTTCCTGCCCGCCGAGGCCCGGGCCCGTCGCGCCGAGCTTGCCCGGCAGCTCGCGGGCGCGCCTCCGGCCGCCATCCTGGACGGCTTGGGTCCTTATAACGCAGACTTAGCTCTTGGAAATTACCCCGAATTCAGCGCGATTCTCCGCAGCTACCGCCTGGCGGCGGAGCTGCCCGGCGCGAGAGTCTATCTACTGGTTCAGCCGAAAGTCGAGTCCCCGCTCGCGGTTCAGCCGCTTCGTCAGCTCCAGATCCACCTGGTCGAGAGAAACCTGGTTCTGCACCCCGTGGCTGGTGACGTAATGCAGCGTGTCGTCTTCCACCCAATATTCGGCCGCTGAGTAGATAGAGCTGTTCTTGAGCGCGATCAGGATAAGGCGCGGCGCGGTCGACTCAGTCGCCCCACTGTTGCGCGGCGGCACCACGTAGGTAACCACGCCGTTCTGGGGCTGCTGCGGCGCCGTCGTCACCACCGCCGTGCTGGGCGGGCCCGACACTACATAGATGATCACCGGAGGCGCCGGCGGAGGCGGCGGGGCGGCCGCATACGGGTCCTGATAGGGCACATAGACCGGCACCGCGTATGGCACTACCGCCGGAGCCCGATATCCATAGCCATAGCCTCCGCCGTAGTAGCCTGAAGAGTATCCGTACGGGTACCCGAATCCGCTCACCGTGTTCGTAAGCCGCGTCCCGAAGGACGGATCCACAATGCTGAACGGGCTGTAGGTGCCCGGCATGTGCCCGGTGCCGGGGAACACCACGTTGCCGTAGCCCAGGGGCGAGCCGTAGGTGTTGGGCGTGAAAACATGCATGCTCCCCGCGCGAGGCGCGGCCGGCGCCGGAGCCGGAGCGGGGGCTGCGGGCGTTCCGCCATGGCGATAGCCTCCCTGCCCTCCCCCGCGCATCCCCGCACCACCGCCACCCCCACGGTGGCCTCCCATGCCGCCACCCGCGCCGCGTTGCGCCCAGGCGGCGTGGCTCAACAAGACCAATAGTGCCAACCAAGCCGTGTACTTCACCGGAGTTCTCCTTTACCTTCAGCTTACCTCTACTTCCCTGGCTCCACAAGGGCCAATGGGCGAGTTCAACACGGTTTTCGGCGAACCGGCGAAAGTGTTATAGTCGGAAGGTAGTCTCTGCCTTCCATGAGGCCCCTCACCCGCGCGGCCGTGCTCGGAGCCGGAACGATGGGCTCGCGCATCGCCGCCCACTTGGCCAACGTCGGAATCCCCACCCTGCTGCTCGACCTCGCCGGCCCCCCCGAGGACCGCAACCGCCTCGCCCGTGTCGGGCGCGACGCCGCCCTCACCCAAAAGCCCGCCGCCTTCTTCCTCCCCGAGTTCCAGGACCGCGTCATCCCCGGCAACTTTGACGACGACCTGCCACGCCTGGCCGCCTGCGACTGGATTATCGAGGCCGTCGCCGAAAATCTGGAGATCAAGCGCCGCCTGCTCGAGCGCGTGGAGAAGGCCCGCGCTTCGGGCTCGGTCGTCTCCACCAACACCAGCGGCATCCCGGTCGCCTCCATCGCCGAGGGCTTCACCGAGGACCTCCGCCGCCACTGGCTCGGCACTCACTTCTTCAACCCGCCGCGCTACATGCACCTGGTCGAGATCATCCCCGGCCCGGACACCCTGCCCGAGGTCGTCGCCTGCGTCTCCGATCTCTGCGACCGGCGCCTCGGCAAGGGCGTGGTGGCGGCCAAGGACACCCCCAACTTCATCGCCAACCGCATCGGGACCTTCTCTTCGGCGGTCGTCTTCCGGCTCATGCAGCGGGACAGCTACACCGTCGAGGAAATCGACGCCCTGACCGGCCCGGCCATCGGCCATCCCAAGAGCGCCACGTTCCGCACCCTCGACCTGGTCGGCCTCGACGTCGCCGCGCACGTGCTCCGCAACCTCCACCAGAACCTGCCCGCCGATCCCCGGCGTGACTGGTTCTGCGTCCCCCCCTTCGTCGAGC
The DNA here is from genome assembly GCA_016201195.1 of Acidobacteriota bacterium. GTDB lineage: Bacteria > Acidobacteriota > Terriglobia > Bryobacterales > JACQDG01 > JACQDI01. The sequence goes on from JACQDI010000159.1 coordinate 2,121, forward strand.
AGATGCTCGAGCGTAAGTGGCTGGGCGACAAAACCGGCCAGGGCTTCTACCGCAAGGAAAAAAGCGACGGGGAGATCTGGGCGCTGGACTGGAAAACCCTCGAATACCGCCCGCGCCAGAAGGTCCGCTTCCCGTCGCTCGACATGGCTCGCAACATCGACCAGACCCGCCAGCGGCTGCCGATGCTGCTGGCCGCCGGGGACCGCGCCGCCCAGTTCCTGTGGAACCTCTACAGCGAGGTGTTCGTCTACGCCGCCCCGCTGGTGGGTGAGATCTGCGACCGCGTCATCGACATCGACCACGCCATGCGCTGGGGCTACGCCCAGGAGCTGGGACCCTTCGAAGCCTGGGACGTGCTCGGCGTGGAGCAGGTCGTCGCCCGACTCCGCCAGGACAAGCGCGAGGTTCCCGCCGTCGTCGAGCGCATGCTGGCCTCCGGCGCCCGGTCGTTCTACCAGCAGTCCGACTGTTCCACCTCTTACTTCGACCTGTGCGGCGGCCGCTACCAGCCGCTCGAGCCCCGCCCCGGCATCCTGATTCTGAAGGACGTGAAGCGCGCGCGCCGCCCGCTCCAATCCAACGCCGGCGCCTCCCTGGTCGACCTGGGCGACGGCGTGCTGTGCGTCGAGTTCCACTCCAAGATGAACGCCATCGGCGAAGACCAGATTTCCATGCTCATGGCCGGCCTCAAGGAAACCACCGCCAATTTCGAGGCCATGATCGTGGCCAACCAGGGCGAGAATTTCTCGGTGGGCGCCAACCTGGTGCTGGTGCTGATGGCCGCGCAGGGCGAGGAATGGGACGAGCTGGACCTTGGGATCCGCCGCTTCCAGCAGGCCAACCTGGCCCTCAAGTACGCCCCCAAGCCGGTGGTCGCCGCGCCCTTCGGCATGGCGCTCGGCGGCGGCTGCGAGATCTCGATGCACTGCGCCCGCAACCAAGCCGCGGCCGAGCTGTACATGGGGCTGGTCGAGGTCGGCGTGGGCGTCATCCCCGGCGCCGGCGGAACCAAAGAGCTGCTCCTGCGTCTCACCGATGGCGCCCCGGATGACGCGGCGCTCGAAGCGCGGGTCCGCCAGGCGTTTGAAACCATCGGCTACGCCAGGGTCTCGACCAGCGCCGAGGAGGCGCGCCGCCTGGGCTTCCTGCGGCCCGAGGACCGCGTCTCGATCCACCGCGAGCGGGTGGTGGCCGAGGCCAAGGCCGCGGCCCTCGATCTGGCCGCGAGTTACCGTCCCGGCGTACCGCGCAGCGACATCCGCGTGCTGGGCGAGGCGGGCTTGGCCACGCTGAAGATGGGCATCTACCTGGCCCGTCAGGGCGGCTATATTAGTGACTATGACGCAGTAGTAGCTGGCAAGCTGGCCCACGTCCTGTGCGGCGGGCGCCTCTCCGGCCGCCCCATCGTGTCGGAACAGTATTTGCTGGACCTGGAGCGGGAAGCCTTCCTCAGCCTCTGCGGCCAGCGCCAGACCCAGGAGCGCATGCAGCATATGCTGAAAACGGGCAAGCCGCTGCGGAATTAGGACCGAAAAGAATGCCACAGAGGCACAGAGACACAGAGGAAAAAAACATCATGCTCTGCGTCTCTGTGTCTCTGTGTCTCTGTGGCTTTCTTTGCCTGGAGACTCTATGAGAGACGCCGTAATCGTGCAGGCATTGCGCACCGCCGTGGGCAAAGCACCGAAGGGTTCGCTGCAAAATACGCGGCCCGATGACATGGCCGCCACTGTTATTTCCAAGCTCCTCGAGCGCACCCCGCAGGTGAAGCCCGAACAGGTGGACGACGTGATCCTCGGCTGCGCCATGCCCGAAGCCGAGCAAGGGGCCAACCTGGCCCGCATCGCCGTGTTCCGCGCGGGACTGCCCGATACGGTCAGCGCCATGACCATCAACCGCTTCTGCAGCTCCGGCCTGCAGGCCATCGCGCTCGCCGCCGAACGCGTGCGCGGCTACGGCGCCGAGTGCGTCATCGCCGGGGGCGCCGAGTCGATGAGCCTGATCCCGCGCGGCGGCCACAAGGCCGCCCCCAACCCCTGGCTGGTTGAGAATTATCCCCAAGTCTACCTCACCATGGGCCTCACCGCCGAAAAGGTAGTCGAGAAATACAACGTCTCCCGTCAGGACCAGGATCAGTTCGCGCTGCGCAGCCACCAGAACGCCCTGGCCGCCCAGACCGCCGGCAAGTTCGACGATGAGATCGTCCCCCTCGACATCGAGTACACCACCCTTGACAGCGGCAAGCCGCAGACCCACAAGAAGACCTTCGCCAAGGACGAAGGGCCGCGCGCCGACACCAGCCTCGAGGCCCTCGCCAAGCTGAAGCCGGTGTTTCACGCCCAGGGAACGGTCACCGCCGGCAACTCCTCGCAGACCAGCGACGGCGCGGCCGCCGCCATCGTGATGTCCGATGAGAGGGCGAAGCAGCTCGGCCTCAAGCCCATGGCCCGGTTTGTCAGCTTTGCCACCGCCGGCGTGCCCCCGGAGATCATGGGCATCGGCCCGGTGGTCGCCATCCCCAAGGCCCTGGCTCTGGCCGGGCTGAAGCTCGACGACATCGACCTGATCGAATTGAACGAGGCCTTCGCCGGCCAGGCCCTTGCCGTGATCCGGAAAGCCGGCCTGAACATGGACAAAGTGAATTTGAACGGCGGAGCGGTGGCCCTCGGCCACCCCCTGGGCGCCACCGGCGCCAAGCTCACCGCCACCCTGCTCCGCGAAATGGAGCGCCGCAACGCCCGCTACGGCATGGTCACCATGTGCATTGGCGGGGGGCAGGGGGCGGCGGGCATTTTTGAACGGATCTAGTGATTTGCGATTTTATGATTTGTGACTTGTTGGTTGAACTTCGCCGGCCCAAAGGTTTTTCAATCACAAATCACAAATCATGAAATCACCAAACATGAGGCACTTATGGCTACTATCACCGCAGCGGTTCCCAAGGTAAAAGGCGGCAGCTTCCTGATCGAGTCCACCTCTCCCGACCACGTCTTCACCCCCGAGGACTTCACCGAGGAGCAGCGGCAGATCGCCGCCACCACCGACCAGTTCATGGAGCAGGAGGTCCTGCCCCGGATCGAGGAGATCGAGCACCACGAGCCCGGCCTGTCTGTTTCGCTGCTGCGCAAGGCGGCGGAGCTCGGTCTGGTCGCCGCCGCCGTCCCTGAAAAGTTCGGGGGCCTCGAGATGGACAAGGTCACCGTCCTGCTGGTCGCCGAGCACATCAGCAAGTACGCCTCGTTCTCCAGCACCTTCAGCGCCCACAGCGGCATCGGCATGCTCCCCATCGTCTTCTTCGGCACCGAAGCGCAGAAGCAGAAATACCTGCCGCGCCTGGCGACGGGCGAACTGGTGGGCGCCTACTGCCTGAGCGAGGCTCACGCCGGCTCCGACGCGCTCGCCGCCCGAACCCGCGCCGACCTCGACGCGGACGGCAAACATTACCTCCTCAACGGCGAGAAAATGTGGATCACCAACGGCGGCTGGGCCGACGTGTTCACCGTCTTCGCCAAGGTGGGCGGCGAGAAATTCACCGCCTTCATTGTCGAGCGCAACTTCCCCGGCGTCCGCCCGGGCGCCGAAGAAAAGAAGATGGGCATCAAGGGTAGCTCCACCTGCCCCATCATCCTGGAAAACGCCCGCGTGCCGGTCGAAAACGTCCTCGGCGAGATCGGCCGCGGACACATCATCGCCTTCAACATCCTCAACGTGGGCCGGATCAAACTCGGCGCCGCCTGCGCCGGCGGGGCCAAGAACGTCCTCGCCGTCTCGACCAAGTACGCCAAGGAGCGACGCGCTTTCGGAAAATCCATCGCCGAGTTCGGCCTCATTCAGCACAAGCTGGCCGAAATGGCCATCCGCGCCTACGTCGGCGAATCCATGGTTTACCGCACCGGCGGCCTCATCGACGCCCATCTCACCGGTTTCAACTGGGATCAGCCCGACGCCGCCTCGACCGTGCTCAAGGCCGTGGAGGAGTTTGCCGTCGAGTGCTCCATCATCAAGGTCTACCTCTCGGAGATCCTCGACTACGTCGTCGATGAGGGCGTGCAGATTCACGGCGGCTACGGCTTCCACCAGGATTACGCGGTCGAGCGCGCTTACCGCGATTCCCGCATCAACCGCATCTTCGAGGGCACCAACGAGATCAACCGCCTGCTCATCACCGGCATGCTGCTGAAGCGCGCGGCGAAAGGCCACCTGCCCCTGATCCCGGCCGCCCAGAGCCTGCTCAACGAGGTGCTGGCCGGCCCGAGCTTCGGCGAGGAAAGCGAAGACGGCCCGCTCGCCGCCGAGCGCAAGATCACCACCAACGCCAAGAAGATCGCGCTGCTCTCGGCCGGGGTCGCCTTCCAGCGCTTCATGACCGACCTCGAAAACCAGCAGGAGGTCCTCGCCGGCATCAGCGACATCATCATGGAAACCTACGCCATGGAGTCAGCTTTGCTGCGCACCCAGAAGCTCGTCGAGACTGGCCGCGGCGCCCACGCCTCGGACTTGACCGCTGTGTTCGTGCGCGACGCCATGGGGCGCATCGAAGCCTCCGCCCGCAACGTCCTTGCCGCCTCCAGCGATGGCGACGCCCTGCGCGCCAATCTCACCTTCCTGCGCCGGTTCACCAAGTTCGACCCGGTGAACGCCGTCGCCCTGCGGCGCCGCATCGCCGGCCGGGTGATCGAGGCCGAAAAGTACATCGTGCACGGATGAAGGTCATCCTGGCCGTCGGCCTCCCCGGCTCGGGCAAATCGACCTGGTTCGAGCGGCAGGGCATCCTTCCCCTCTCGAGCGACTATCTCCGCCTCCTGCTCGCCGACGACATGACCGAGCAGCGCTTTCAAGACGTGATCTTCGCCGCCCTCCGCTACCTGCTCGACCTCCGCCTCCAGCTTGACCGCCCCGTCACCTACATCGACGCCACCAACCTCACCGTAGCCGAGCGCGCCCCCTACCTCCGCATCGCCCAACAGTTTGGCGCCGAGGTCGAAGCCATTTACTTCGACGTGCCCTTGGCGGCCTGCCAGGAGCGCAACCGAGCCCGCGGCCGCATCGTCCCCGAGGACGCCATGCTGCGCCTCGCCGAGCGCCTCGTTCCCCCGACCCAGGACGAAGGCTTCTCGAAAATCACCACGATCCGGGAGACCAATTGAGAAATTGAGGAATTGAGGAAGGAACAGCGGAGCCCGGGAACGCTTTCCTCAATTCCTTAATTTCTTAAGTTCTCAATTCTTGGTGTCTTGGTGTCTTGGTGGTGAAAGTGGCGGCCGAGCTTGCTGTCGCTCGCCCGATACACTACCCCCATCCCGCCGGCGCCGAGTTGCTCCTCAATGCAGTGGTGTCCGAGAGTCTGCCCAACCATCACTTCTTCTCCTTCTGCTGGGCGAGGCGTTTCAGCTCCTCGGGCCAGTTCAACACCACCTGCACGCGGGTGGAAACCAGCTCCGGGCTCTCCTGCTCTTTGATCATGAGGAAGCGCTTGCCGTCGGGGGTGACGTCGTAGTTGGAGGAGGACGGTCCCGCCGGGCCGCAGAAGGAGCTGAGGCCGTGGGCGTACTCGCCTTCCCACAGGATGCGCGGCTTGCCGGGGCGGAACGGCTGCAGGGTGATGTCGACGACCATCATCTTGTTGCCGTTGCGGTAGAACAGCTCCTTGCCGCTGCGGGCCCAGACGGGATCGGTGCAGCTATCGGTCGAGATCTGGATGCGGGGACCGGAGGGATAGGCCTGGACGAACACCTCCTCGCGGCCGGACTCGTTGGAGCAGAAGGCCAGCCACCTACCGTCGGGGGAGAACTTGGGAGAGCCTTCGTTGAACTTGGTTTGCACGATGGGGACGGGTTTGCGGTCGCCGCCGAGAGAGAGCGCAAAAATGTCGGAGGCGGTCTGCATCGTCATCTGATTGAAGGCCAGGACGCGGCCGTCGGGGGACCA
>JACQDI010000180.1 GCA_016201195.1 Acidobacteriota bacterium
CTGTAACAGGGATGTAACATTGGGTGCGGCACTGCCCTATTGCCGCAAGGTTTTGAGATACGTGACGAGCTGCCAGCGCTGCTGGTCCGGCAGGTGGGACCACGAGGGCATGCCCCGGCGCAGGCTGCCGTTGCGCAGGAGCCAAAACAGCGCGCCGGGTGAGGCGGCGGCGACGGCCGGCGAGCGCAGCGAAGGATGGGGGCCGGCGCCGCTCGAGTCCTTTCCGTGGCAGGAGGCGCAGTAGCGCCGGTAGAGCTTGGCGCCCGCCATCTCGGCGCTGCGCTGCCCCTGGTAGGGGTTCGGCAGGAGGTCCGCCTCGGGCGGAACCTGGTCGAGCCCGCCGGCGCGCCCGAGGCAGAGAGCGGCTGCAAACGTGAAGACAAGTGCGCGTACTCGCATGCGGCACCTCACAGGACTAACTGCTCCGGCGGCGGAACAGGCGGCCGAACTGGCTGACTTCGTAGGCCACGCCGAAGCGGAGCAGGAAGCGGTTGCTGTTTTGTGTCACGCCGAAGACGGGCGACACGCGAACGGTGACGCCGCCTCCCGGCTGCCACGCGACACCCGGAGCGATGTAGTGCGAGGTGTCGCGCAAGGCGAACTCGTGTCGCGTGCCGAGACCGCCGTACAACTCGACCCCGGCGCGGAAATTCTCAGGGCAGAACCGGCAGGGCCGGGGACTCGCCGCCAGCGCCAGCGGCCGGCTTATGCCGATTGCATATCCAAACTCCCAGGCGCCGCCGTTCAGATTCTTCTCGGCGATCAGGTTCTCCGAGAGATTCCACCCCTTGGCGTTGCTGGAGAGGATCAGCTTGGTTTCCAGCTCGCGCTTCTTTTCCAGGCGCGCCTCGGCGTTGGGCTCGAGAAGGTCTTCTTTGCCGTCGAAGCCGACGATCTCCTTCAGGCTTCGGTCGGCCCCGTTCACATCGCTGAACTCCACGTAGAGCACCGGGTTGATCCAATGCTCGCGGAGCAAGGGCCGAAACCGATTCTCCCAGCGGTGGCCGGTGAAGACCGTGCTCTGGCCGCTGGTCGACTGGCCGGAAAGATAGAGTTCGGAGGTCCACCAGCCGTTGACGCCGTACTCGATCTCCATCAGCGTGTTCACAAAGCGATCGCCGCCCTGCGGCTTGGCGAGGACGTGGCTGAAGGCAACCTCGAGGCTGCCCGGTTCCTCCAGGCGATGGGTGTAGGTCACGAAGTAGGGGCCGTCGGCCGCCCCCAGCGGCGGGAGGGCCAACGCCAGAATGAACAGCATCTTGCAACGAGATTGCATATACGGTCCGATCCTACGATAAGCGTGGCCCTTTCTCCACGACTTTATCGCAAATGAGTTGCAACTAGGATTGAATGGTAACATAGACCACCTGAACGGTTCAAGGAGGAGGAACCGTGTGGAAGGGAAAATCCATGTACGGACGCAAGTACATGGGCGTCGAGCGCACCACCTTCGTCATCGACGAGAAGGGCAAAATCGCCGCCATCCACGAAAAGGTCAGGGTCAACGGCCACGCGGCGGCGATACTGTCGGCGGTTTCTGAAAAATGAGCAAAGGGTTTTCTTGGTGTCTTTGTGTCTTGGTAGTGAAATGGGCCGCCGGGTAGGGTTTGCGTCCGGGCGCTGAAGATCCCATAATAAGCATGAGACTATGCCTCGCCTAGTGCGCTGTTCTCTCATCCAGGCGTCGAACGCGGCGGCGGTGGACCTGCCCCTCGAGCAGGTCAAGCAGGCCATGATCGACAAACACCTGGGCTACATCCGCCAAGCGGCCGAAGCGGGCGCGAAGGTTATTTGCCTGCAAGAGATTTTCTACGGCCCCTATTTTTGCGCCGAGCAGCAGACCCGCTGGTACGACTTCACCGAGCCGGTCCCCGACGGCCCGACGATCAAACTGATGCAGGACCAAGCCAGGAAATATCGCGTGGCCATGATCGTGCCGATCTACGAGCGGGAGCAGGAAGGGATCTACTACAACACCGCCGCGGTGATCGGGACGGACGGGGGCTACCTCGGCAAGTACCGCAAGACCCACATCCCGCACGTGGCCCCCGGATTCTGGGAGAAGTTTTATTTCCGGCCGGGGAACCTGGGTTACCCGGTGTTCGACTTGGGCTTCGCCAAGATCGGGGTCTACATTTGCTACGACAGGCATTTTCCGGAGGGAGCGCGGGCGCTGGGCCTGCACGGGGCGGAGATCGTGTTCAATCCGTCGGCGACGGTGGCCGGGTTGAGCGAGCACCTGTGGAAGCTCGAGCAGCCGGCCCACGCGGTGGCCAACGGATATTTCATCGCGGCCATCAATCGCGTGGGGATGGAGGCGCCGTGGAACATCGGGGAGTTCTACGGGTCTAGCTATTTCTGCAACCCGCGCGGCCAGATCGTGGCCCAAGCCGCGCGCGACCAGGACGAGGTGCTCACCGCAGACCTGGATCTGGACCAGATCGGCGAGGTGCGCAAGATCTGGCAATTCTTCCGCGACCGCCGGCCAGATCTCTACGAGCCGCTGGTAAAGCCGTGACGGCAGGTGTCAGGTGTCGGGTGTCAGGTGTCGGACGCCACCATGACGAAAGAAGAGATTATTCTCGCTAACCAGGAGTTCCTGTTTCCCGCTGTGTTTCACTACTATCGGGAGCCGCTGGTGATCGCCCGAGCCAAGGACCAGTTTGTTTACGTCGCGGGTGGGAACCAGTACCTGGATTTTTTCGGCGGCATCGTCACCATCAGCGTGGGGCATTGCAACGATCGTGTGAACCGCCGGATCCACGAGCAGGTGGACCGCTTGCAGCATGTTTCGACGGTGTTCGCCACCGAGCCCCAGGCGGCGCTGGCCAAGAAGATCGCGTCGCTGACGCCGGGCCGACGGCTGACCAAGTCGTTTTTCACCAACAGCGGCACCGAAGCCACCGAGACGGCGATCCTGGCCGCCCGCTGCTATACCGGGGCGAGCGAGATTATCGCCCTGCGGCATTCCTACCACGGCCGCTCGGCGCTGGCCATGACCCTCACCGGGCACGCGGGCTGGCGGCTGGCGGGCGCGCCGCAGCCGGGCGTGGTTTTTGCTGCTAACGCTTACTGCTACCGGTGCCCGTTCGGCCTGACCTATCCCTCGTGTGATCTGCATTGTGCCCGCGACGTCGAGGACCTGATCCGGACGGCGACCTCCGGGCGGATCGCGGGCTTCATCGCCGAGCCGATTCAAGGATTCGGCGGCTTCATCACCCCGCCGAAGGAATATTTCCGCGTGGTCACCGAGATCGTGCGCAAGTATGGCGGCGTCTTCATCTGCGACGAGGTGCAGACGGCCTGGGGGCGCACCGGGGGCAAGTGGTTCGGCATCGAGCAATACGGCGTGACGCCGGAGGTGATCACCAGCGCCAAAGGTTTGGGGAACGGCACCCCGATCGGCCTGACCGTGGCCACGCCGGAGGTGGCGGCGGCCGTGCGCGGGTCGACCATCTCCACCTTCGGCGGCAACCCGGTGGCGGCGACCGCCGCCAAGGCGGTGCTCGATTTCATCGAAGAGGAAAACCTGCTGGCCAACGCCGCTGAGACCGGGGCCTACCTGCGTGGGAAGCTCGAGGAGATGAAAGAGAAGCATCCCCTCATTGGCGAGGTGCGGGGCATGGGCTTGATGCAGGCGCTGGAACTGGTCGAGGACCCCAAGACCCGGACCCCGGCCACTGCCGGAGCGGCCGCGTTGATGGAGGCAGCACGCGAAAACCGCCTGCTGGTCGGCAAGGGAGGGCTGTTCAGCAACGTGATCCGCATCTCGCCACCGCTGAATATCACCAGGAGCGACGTAGACGAGTTCGCCCGGCTGCTCGACGCGAGCCTGGCCCGGTGCGAGGCTCCCGAATGAAGAATCCAGCCCCGACGCTCACCCCGGAAGAGTTTGCCCAAAACTTCGCCGAGATCTACCCGCCGTTCACCGGGCAGGAGGCGGCGGTCGAGGCCAACCGGTGCCTGTTCTGCTTCGACGCCCCGTGCACGGCGGCCTGCCCCACCCACATCGACGTGCCGCGGTTCATCAAGAAGATCACCACGGGGAACCTGCGCGGCTCGGCGCTGACGATTCTGGATGCGAACATCCTGGGCCTGAGCTGCTCTCGCGTTTGCCCGGTGGACGTGCTGTGCGAGGGAGCGTGCGTGATGCACAGCTACAACAAGCAGCCGATCGAGATCGGGCGCCTGCAACGCCACGCCATGGACTGGTTCTATGATCACGGAGCGCGGCTTCCGGAGCCGCGAACGGCGTCCGGGCGGCGGGTGGCCTGCGTGGGCGGCGGCCCCGCCTCGCTTTCCTGCGCCGCCGAGCTGCGGCGGCACGGGGTGGCGGTGACCATTTTCGAGAACCGCGCCATGGCCGGCGGCCTGAATACCTACGGAGTCGCCGAATACAAGCTGCGGCCGCCGGACAGCCTGAAGGAGGTCGAGCTGGTCCGCTCGCTCGGCGTCGAGTTTCGCATGGGCGTGCAAGTCGGCGCCGACGTATCGGTCGAAGCGCTCGAAGAGGAATTCGCGGCCATCTTTCTCGGGGTGGGCCTGGGACCGGTGCAAGCCCTGCGCGCGCCGGGCGAGAAACTGCCGGGCGTGGTCGACGCGTTGAACTTCATCGCCGAGTACAAGACCGGCGCTCCGGTGGTCGGCCGCAAGGTGGTAGTAATAGGTGGAGGCAACACGGCCATTGACTGCGCCACCGCCGCCGTCCGCCTTCACGCCGAAGAGGTTTACATCGTCTACCGGCGCGGGGAAAAAGAGATGCCGGCGTTTCAATACGAGTACGAGTTGGCCAAGCAGGACGGCATCCGGTTCCACTGGCTCACCCTGCCGGTCGAGATCCACGGAGAGCACGCGGTCGAGAGCATCGAGTGCATCCGCATGGAGCTGGGCCCGGCGGATCAGACCGGCCGCCGCCGCCCGCAGCCGCTCGAGGGTTCCAACTTCCGCATCCCCTGCGACATGGTGATCACCTCCATCGGCCAGTCCAAGCTGGTTCGGTTTCTTGAGCGGTGCCGCGGCCTGGAGCTTCTCGCCGGCCGGGTGGTGGTCGATCCCGAGACCGGCCGGACCGCCAACCCCCGCTATTTCGCCGGCGGCGACTGCGTCAACGGCGGCCGCGAAGTGGTGGACGCAGTGGCCGAAGGCGCCCGCGCGGCCAGGGGCATTGTGCGGTGGCTGGAAGCGACTTCGAGGTAGAATGTAGCCATGGGCACCAAGACCCTGCTCACGATCGAGGAATTTGAGCAGCTCCCCGAATTGTTTTGAAAACCTTCCTGCCCACCCTTCGCATGTCCGGGCTGAACTCGTCCAGGAGGTTGTTTGGAATCCTGTCGAGCACCCCGAATCCGACGTCCAACAGAAGATCCGAAGACGAAGCCGCACCGGGATGCCACGCGGA
>JACQDI010000181.1 GCA_016201195.1 Acidobacteriota bacterium
CCAGGACTTCACCGACGACCGCGAGACGCTGACCAAGACCATCAAGAGCTTTCGCGCGGGAGCCATCTCCGACCTGGCGCTCGAAGCGGATACGGGCGACGACGAGACCGGCGAGGATACCGGCGCGGCGTTTGTTGCCGACCAGACCGAATTCAACATTTTCAACACGGACCGCAAGCTAAGCGCACTCGAATCGGCGGTGCGAAAGCTGGGATCGATGCCCGAGAAAAAGGCGCTGGTCTATTTTTCGAGCGGGGTGGGCAAGACCGGCGTCGAGAACCAGTCGCAGCTCCGCGCCACCGTCAACGCTGCTGTGCGCGCCAATGTGGCCTTCTACCCGGTCGACGCGCGCGGCTTGACCGCCCTGCCGCCGGGCGGCGACGCCTCCAAGAACTCGCCCCGTGGAACCGGCATTTTCACCGGCCGCTCCCAAACCCAGCAGAGGGAACGGTTCAACGACCAGCAGGAAACGCTCACCACCCTCGCCGCGGACACCGGCGGGAAGGTGTTCCTCGACAACAACGAGCTGGCCCTGGGAATCGTGCAGGCGCAGGCCGACGTGCGCAGCTATTACATCCTGGGCTACTACAGCACCCGCCCCGAGCACGACGGCCGCTATCGCCGCATCCGCGTCACGCTCACCGGCCAGCCGCAGGCGAAGCTCGACTACCGCTCCGGTTACTTCGCCTCCAAGGAGTTCGGTAGGTTCAATGCCACGGACAAGGAGCGGCACCTGGAGGAGGCCCTGCTCCTCGGCGATCCGGTGACCGACCTGCCCCTGGCCCTGGAGATTGACTTCTTCCGCGTTTCCGGAAACCGCTATTTTGTGCCGGTGGCGGTGAAAATCCCCGGGTCGGAAATCTCCCTCATCCGCCGGCGCGGCAACGAGGAAACCGAGTTTGATTTCATTGGCCAGGTTCGCGACAGCAAGGGAGCAATGGCCGGAACCGTGCGGGACGGCATCAAGGTGAAGCTCGACGGACGGCATCAAGGTGAAGCTCGACGAGGCCAACGCCGCCCTGCTCGGCCGGCGCCACCTGCAATACGACACCGGCTTCACCCTGTCCCCTGGTAAATACAAGCTGAAGTTCCTCGCCCGCGAAAACCGCACCGGCAAGATGGGCACTTTCGAGACCGGTTTCGAGGTCCCGGACCTGGCCGCGCAGGTCACCGGCTTGCGCCTGAGTTCGGTGGTGTGGAGCAGCCAGCGCGAGAAGCTCGAGGCAGCCGTGGGATCGGCCCTGAAGAAGAAAGATCTTACCAATCATCCGCTGGTTCACGACGGCCAGAAGCTCATCCCCAGCATCACGCGAGTCTTCCGCAAGGACCAGAACCTCTACGTCTACTTTGAGGTCTACGACCCGGCGCTCGATCAGGCCCAGAAGACCCCCGGCGTGGCGGCCACGCTCAGTTTCTTCCGCGGGCCGGTGAAGGCGTTTGAATCGAGCCCCGTGCGGCTTACCGAGCTGCTTCCGTCACGCCGCCAGGCGCTCCCTGTGCAGTTCCAGGTCCCTCTTGCCAGCCTCGCTCCGGGCCGCTACACTTGTCAGGTGAACGTGGTGGATGAGGTGGGCCGCAAGTTCGCCTTCCCTCGCGCGCCACTGGTCCTTTTACCGTGACAAGAAGAGTATTCTTACTCGTCCCGGCCGCGGCAGCCTGGGCCCAGAAGAAACCGCAGAAGAAGCCCGACGTCGAAATCCTGAAGATCGCCTCGGTGCGGCAGGAAGGTAAGATTCGCTACGAAGGCGACCTGAAGGTTACCGGGGAGCGCCCTATCACCGGCCTGGTCATCCAGCTCGACTTCTTCGAATCGCGCAAGGTGCTGCTGACCCAGCAAAAGATCGAGATCGAAGAAGGCACCCTTAATCCGGGCGAGGGACGGCACTTTTCGGTCGAAGGCAACGATGTTCCCCGCGCGGTCAGCTTCAAGGTGTCGGCCGTTGATCGGACCGGGCGGGATCTGAACGTGGCCGGGACGGGCCCCTATTTGTTGGATTGAAGAGGCAGGTTAGGCAAAGGTTAGGCAGGCAGTTCTTTGCCGTTCGTCTCCTCCCCAAACGGCGTCAGCAAGATCCCGATCAGGAACGCCACCGCAGTCAGGGCGACCGGAGTTCCCAAGGTGTGGAAGTAGGAAACTCCGGAACCGACCAGAAATGTCACGCCCGCCCCCACAAAACGCCCGACCGAGGTGGCAAACGCGAACGCGCTGGCGCGGCATTCGGTGCGGTATTGCTCGGGAAGCCAGAGGCTGTACATAGCGAAGCTGGCGCCCCCGATCCCAAGGAAGAACAAGCACACCAGAAACCACGGCAGGGCCCCGTCCCGTAGATAGAAAACGTACCCGAAGGCGGTCGGGATGAAGATCAGCATCAGCAAGAAATAAACGGCCAGGCCCGCCCGGCGCCCCAGGCTTTCGGCGATTCGAGGCAGGGCCAGGCATCCCAGGATGGTCCCGGCGGAAAGCAGCATCGTCGCGTAGGAAGCGAGCCGTGCGCCCTGCGAGGTCGAGAACCCGTCGCGAGCAGCGACTTGGGTGACGGCGGCCGGCACGTAGACTGACCCCGCCCACAGCCCGATGATCGAAACCAGCACGTAGGCGGCATTGAGCAAGGTCCGGTGGCGATATTCGGTGGAGAAGAGCGCCAGAAACGCCTGGCGCATGGCCCAGGTCTCGTGCCGCTTGCTCTCCCAGCGACGCGACTCGCTCACCCCGTAGCGGATGAAGGCCACCAGCAATGCAGGCGTCCCGCCAACGGCGAACATCGCCCGCCAGCCGTAGCGCGCGCCAATGGTGTAGTTGGCGATGGCCGCCAGGAACACGCCAAAGTAGTAGCCGGTGTGCATATAGGCGGACGCCATCTTGCGACGGTTTTCGGGCCATTCTTCGGCGATGAAGGTTCCTCCCATCGACCACTCCCCGCCGATCCCGACCCCGGCGAGCAGGCGGAAGGTCGCGAGTTGCCAGACGCCGGAGGCCACGGCGCCGAGAAAGGTGAACAACGAGAAACACAGGATCGTCAGCATCAGGGTGCGGACCCGCCCGAAGCGATCGGCAATCGGTCCCCAAAAGAAGGAGAGCCCCCACCCTACCAGGAAGAGAGCGAAGAGCAGGCCCCCGTAGTAGCCCACGTTGGCATCGTTAGCGGCGATATCTGAACGGGGTAGGAGCTCGCGCAGCGCGGGGA
>JACQDI010000182.1 GCA_016201195.1 Acidobacteriota bacterium
GAGCTGGTCAACACGCCGCTGCCGCGCTACCGCAATTACCAAAGCCTGGTCAATCTGGTGCCGGGCGCGACGCCGGGACAGTACCAAAACAGCATCCAGGCTGCGCCCGCCCGCGCCTTGAGCACCAACGTCAACGGTGTAAACCGCAACAACAACATCACCCGTATGGACGGCGCGGTCAGCGTCTTCATCTGGTTACCCCACCACTCGGGTTATGTGCCGCCGGTTGAGACCATCGACACGGTGAACATCTCGACCAACAGCTTTGACGCCGAGCAGGGCATGGCCGGCGGGGCGGCGATCACGGTGGTGACCAAGTCCGGCACCAACGAGATTCACGGTTCCGCGTTCGCTTTTCACGACAACAGCGTCCTGCGCGCCCGCAACTTCTTCAACTCCGGCGCCAAGCCCAAGAATATCGACAACATCGACGGCGTAACCGTCGGCGGGCCGATCCGCAAGAACAAGCTGTTCTACTTCGGCGGCTGGGAGGGCAACCGCGAGCGGCTGGGCGTCAGCAGCCTGATGACGATCGGAACCGAGGACCAGCGCCGCGGCGATTTTTCCGCCTATCGGGCGACGATCTACGACCCCACCACCGGGAACCTCGACGGCACCGGCCGAACGGCTTTCGCCAACAACCTAGTCCCCGTGAGCCGGCAAAGCGCGATCGCCCGAAAAGTATTGGATCTGGTACCGCTGTCCAACCGACCCGGCGTCAGCGGCAATTACTTCAACACGGGCACGCAGGTGCTGAACCGGGACAACTTCGACACCAGAATCAACTGGAACCGCACCGATACACACGTCATCTGGGGCAAGTATAGCGCCATGCGGGCCAACGTGGAATGCCAGCCCGGCCTGGGCAAGGGCGGCGGGCCGGCGCTGTGCCAGAACAGCAACCCCGGCGTCGCCACCAACCTGACCCAGGTGGCGACCATCGGCCACACCTGGACTCTCACCCCGAGGCTGGTCTGGGACGGACTGCTGGGCTGGAGCCGCATGGGGGTCGCGATCACCGGGCTCTACGCCGGGCAGGCTTTCGGGAAGGACGTGCTCGGCATTCCCGGCACCAACGGTCCCGATCCCCGGCAAGGCGGCACCCCGCAGTTCTCTATCTCCGGCTACTCCGCCCACCTCAGCGACACCAGCACCCGGCCCGCCTACTGGAACGATTCAACCTTCACGCTCGGCCAGAACTTCGGCTGGATGCGCGGGGCGCACAACCTGCGCTTCGGATTCGAGGCCGTGCGGCACAACCTGAACCACTACCAGCCCGAGCTGGGTGGCGGCCCGCAGGGGACCTTCACCTTCTCCCAGGGCATCACCGGCCTGCGCGGCGGGCCCTCGCTCACCCAGTACAACGCCTACGCCGCCTTCCTGCTGGGTCTCCCCGAGGTGATGGGGAAGAGCATTCAGTATGAGAAGGCGACCGCCTACAATTACGAGTTCGGCTGGTACCTGCGCGACCGCTGGCAGGTGAGCCAGCGGCTCACGCTGTCGCTCGGGGTCCGCTATGAGCTGTATCCTTTGATGACCCGCAGCGGCCGCGGCGGGATCGAGATCTGGGACCCCGATACCAACCTGGTCCTGCTCGGGGGCGCTGGCGGCAACCCCAAGGGCCTCGGCATCACCACCAGTCACAAGCTGTTCGTCCCGCGCGTTGGCCTCGCCTATCGGGTGAACAAGTCCACCGTGGTTCGGACCGGCTACGGCGTCACCATCAACCCCATGCCCCTGGCGCGGCCCCTGCGCGGCTTCTACCCCCTCACCGTCGCCTACGATTTCAATTCCCCCAACTCCTTCCAGCCCTTCCGCCCCATCGAGCAGGGCATCCCGGACTTTACCGGCCCGGACGAGAGCACAGGCAAGGCGCCGCTGCCGACGACCGCCCTGATGCGCTACATCGGCGGCAAGAGCCTGCACCGGGGCTACGTGCAGTCGTGGAACTTCATCATCGAGCGCGAGCTGCCGGCCGGGTTCATCGGCTCGGTGGGCTACGTGGGGACCCAGACGGTGCGGAGCTTCGCTGACCTGAACATCAACGCGGCCGGTCCGGGCGGCGGCACCAACGGGCGGCCCTTCTTTGCCCGCCACGGCCGCACCGTGGACACCAACTTCTGGAACGGTTTCCTGAGCGCCAACTACCATGCCCTGCAGGCGACCATCAATCGCCGCGCTGCCCATGGCCTCACCCTCAAGGGCGCCTACACCTACTCGAAGGCCATCAACTTCAGCGACGAGGACGGCTGGACCGGGGTCAGCTTCAACTACCTGCCGCAGTTCAAGCGCAACCGCGCTCAGGCCGGCTACAGCATCCCCCACATGCTTCAGCTCGCGTCGGTCTATGAGCTGCCGTTCGGCAAAGGGAAGAAGTATGCTTCCACGGGCGCGGCCCGCTGGGTCACCGGGGGTTGGCAGGTGAACGCTCACCTCTCGGCCGTGCGGGGGCGGCCGTTCACCGTCACCGCCTCGGGCGCGGCCCTGAATGCCCCCGGCAATACCCAGACCGCCGACCAGGTGAAGCTCGACGTTCTGAAGATCGGTGGGGTCGGTCCCGGCCAGTCCTTTTACGACCCGACGGCCTTCGCCCCGGTCAACGACGTGCGCTTCGGCACCTCGGGCCGCAACCTCCTGCGCGGCCCTGGCGTGGTCAATGTGGGCCTCGGCCTGTTCCGCAAGTTCCCGCTCGGCGAGCGCTTTTCGCTCGAGTTTCGCAGCGAGGCCTACAACTTCTCCAACACCCCGCACTTCGGCAACCCGGGGTCGAACGTGAACACCTCGAGCTTCATGCAGGTGTTGAGCGCGGAGGAGGATCAGCGCCAGATTCGTTTCGGGCTGCGGCTGGCGTGGTAGCCACCGCGATTCATTGCGGAATAAACTTCTGGGGCCGCCAGTTGAGGATTTCCGCGGTGTAAACAGCGCCGTCCGCCCCGACGGCCAAGTGATGGACGTAGTTGAACTGCCCAGGAAGCTTTCCCCTGGATCCGAACGCGCCCAGAATCTTGCCTTCCAGAGTCAGCTTCAGCACGCGGTTGTTGTACCCGTCGGCCACGTAGAGGTGCCCGTCCCGGCTGAGGTCGAGGCCCCAGGGCGCGCCCACGTGCGTCCACTGGGTGAGGAACCGGCCGTCCGCGTCGAAGATCTGGATGCGGTAGTTCTCGCGGTCGGCGACGTAGACGCGGCCGCGAGCGTCGATGGCGATGGCGTGGGGGGTGTGGAACTCCCCTTCGCCGGCGCCGCGTCTTCCCCAAGTTTTCAGCAGATGCCCCTCTTTCGAGAATTTCACCACCCGCGAGTTGCCGTATCCGTCGGTGACGTAGACATCGCCGTTGGGAGCAAAGGCCACGTCCGTCGGCCGGTTGAAGCGGACGATGTCCTCGTCGCGGATCCCGCGGGAGCCGTGCAAGGTATTCGGCTCCGCCAGC
>JACQDI010000172.1 GCA_016201195.1 Acidobacteriota bacterium
CGGTTGTAATAGTTGGAGTACGGCCCGCCGTTGTTGCCAAGCGTGGTGCCCGAATCGTTGGTGTTGTCCAGGAATCTGGAAAACGCGTAGTGGCCGCCCAGATTCAGGCCGTGCGAATACCGCTTCTGAACGCGCAACATGGCGGCGTAGTAGTTGGAGACGCCGAGCGGCGGCGCGATCACCGCCACGTCGCTGAACTGCGGGAAGGGGCGGTCCTTCTGCGATTGATGGTCCGGGCCGAGAAGGGCGGGCAGGATCTGGTTGGTGGAAAGATTGGTGCTGGCCAGCTTGCGCGAGAAGTTTCCCAGCACGGTGGCTTCGATCACTGTCGAGCCCGGCAGTTCCCGCTGGACGCCCAAATTGAACTGCTCGGAATATCCGGTGCGGCGGTTGGTCTCGAAATAGGAAATGGATGTATTGGCGTTTTGGCCCACCCTCACGGCCCCGAAGGAGTCATTGAGCACCGGAGCCGCTACGGTAACGCCGGGCACGCCGTCGCGCAGATAGAACGGGGCGGTAATGCCGTTGTCGGGGCTGTTGAGCGCGGCGGAAACGCTGAATCCGAGCGAGGCGGCGGTCGGCTGCCCGCTGTCCAGCGGATGGGCGAAAAAAATGCCAAAGCCGCCGCGGACCACCGTGTGGGTGGAACCGAGCGGCTTCCAGGCGAAGCCGAAGCGCGGGCCGAAATTGTTCCAGTCAGTTGAGTAGGGCGACGTGCGGAAGCCGTCCAGGCCCATAAACTTCACTACCCCCGGCGTCCCCGAAACCGGATTGATCTGGGCGGGGTCGAAGCCGTTCATGCGGTTGTTTACATCTACGATCGGGGTATCGGTTTCAAGGCGCAGGCCGAGGTTGATGGTCAGGGAGGGGCTAACCGTCCAGTCGTCCTGCGCGAAGGCGCCGAGATACCAGCTCGAACGATCGAGTTCTTGCGTCTGGCTCTCGCTGAAGGTGGTGGGGAATCCCAGGAGCAGCGAAGCCAGGCCGTTTCCTGTGGCCGCGTTGCCTGGCAGTCCGGTGGGCTGGGTGGAGAAGCCGAAGGCGCCGGAGGCGGTGGACAGGTTGATTTCGTGGTTTCTGGAGCGACGCCCCTCGAAGCCGAACTTCATGGCGTGCCGGCCGCGCGTCCACGCGAGGTTCTCCACGAACTGCTGCTGCTCGATGGGGAACTGCCGCCGTTCCTGGGCGTTCGATCCGAGCGAGGTGAATCCGGCCGGCGAGAACTGGGGGAACGCGTTGTTGGGAACACCTTTCAGCCCGAGCTTCTCGGGGTAGTTGCCCCCGAGGCCGTTGGTCATGTTGTGGAAGACGCGGTTGATGTAGGTGAAGCGAAAATCGCTGACCATGGCCGGAGTGATGGTGCGCGTCCAGGCGGCATACGTGTACTGCTGGCGGTTCTCGGCGTGGGCGCGCGAATCGGCCCCCGGGTCCGGGAAGATGCTGGTATTCGTACCGGGGCCGCCATTGAACAGGTAGCGGCCGGTGAGCTTGTCGCGGCCGCTCAGGTTGTGGTCCACCTTCACCATGTAAAAATTGGCCGTGAACGCAGGGACGTAGTTCGCGCGGAAGTTGTTTACGCCGGCTACGTTGTCGGGGGGCCGGTTAGGGAGGGGGTAGAACTTCATCAGGTTGAGGGCCACCGGGTCCAGACGGTTGGCGGGGATGCGGTTGTCCGGAAACGGATTGCGCACGAAGGTATTGCCGGTGGGTTGTGTGGTCGCGGGATCATAGATGGGGATCACCCCCCTGGCCTGGTTGAAGGTCTGCGAAAAGTCTCCGGCGCGTTGCAGGTCGGTGGGCACGGTGAGGGTATCCACACCGCCGGTGCGCAGCCGCTGGCCCTCGTAGCCGAAAAAGAAGAAGGTCCGGTCGCGGCGAATCGGGCCGCCGGCCGTGCCGCCGAAGACGTTGTAGCGCAACCTCGGCTTGACTTTGGCGCCGTTCTGGACGGTCGCGAAGAAGCCGGGCGCATCCAGGGCGTCGTTGCGCAGGTACTCGTACGCGCTGCCATGGAAGCGATTGGTTCCCGACTTGGTTGTTTCCACGATCACGCCGCCGGCGGAGCCGCCGTACTCCGCCGCATAGCTATTGGTGAGAACCTTGATTTCCTCCACCACCTCGACCGGCGGATCCAGGTTGATCTGGCCTACCCCCAGCCTCATGTTCTGAGCCGCGCCGCCGTCGATCCAGGCCATCTGGCTCTGGGCGCGCCCGCCGGCGAGGCTGAAATTCGGGTTGGCGTTGCCCGGGTTATTGGGGTAATCGACGAACAGCGCCGCTCCGGTCATACGGACCACGTTTAGCGTGCGGCGGTTGCCCAGCGGCAGATTCTCGACGCTTTTCGACTCGATGAGCTGGGTGACGTCGGAGGTGCGCGTTTCGACCAAGGGAGTCTCGCCGGCCACATTCACGGTTTCGGTCACCGCGCCCAACTCCATTCGGACATCGAGGCCCAACGTCTGCCCGGTGTTCAGGACGATGCCCTCGCGCACATAGCGGCGGAAGCCCGCGTGCTCGACCGCTAGCGTGTAGACGCCGACGGGGAGGTTGGGGATGGCGTAGAAGCCGGTGTCGTTGGTGGTGGCAACGGTGCGGACGCCGGTGGCGGTGTTAGTGGCGGTGACGTTGGCGCCGGGAATCACGGCGTTCTGGGCGTCGGAGACAACGCCGCTGACGGAAGCCTGATTGGACTGCGCGGACAGGGTTCCCAGGGCGAGAAAGAACGATGCGCAAAGGCGCAATATCTGTGCAGCATCCAGACTTTCCATGGCTGGACCACCTCGCTGTGTGGCAGTATACCCCATCGTGAGCCGGCGGGCGAGCGGGCTTCCTGGGTTACCTGGGTTACAATGGCAGCGGGAAGACCTGTTTCGATTCCATTGAGCCTTTGGGGGGGAGATCCCCGCAGATGGAGTTGGGCTAGGTTTGGGCTAGGTTAAGGGTCGGGCGCGCAGTTCGCGTTCGGACCTTTTGTTTCGGCGTGGTAAAATCCATCTACCTTGCCAGAGCCGTCCCATACAAACCTCCTCAAATCCTGGGGAATCACCGCCGCCGAGCTCTCGGGGATCATTGCTGAGAATCCCAGTATGCGCGGTCTGATGTTCGGCTTCGTGGCCGAATACAAACTCAAAAAGGACTGGCTTCTTCGCCCCGGCATCACGAACCTGATGCGCCCGCGTTCGCACGATAGGACGCAGAAGTGCGATTTCTGCTTCGAGTATCGAGGAGTCAGCGTCAGGGTTGAGGTCAAGTGTCTTGATACGCCGAAGGTGCGGCGCAAAGGCTACTTGTATGAGGGGACCTTCCAGTGCAACGCGAGCGATACTAAGAAGGTGACTCTTCCAAGCGGCGAGACCATCGTCACCAATTGCCTAGCGGTGGGCGGCTTCGACGTGCTGGCGGTCTGCCTGTTTGCCTTCGGGGGAACTTGGAGATTCGCATTCGCCCTGAATCAGGATCTTCCGCGCACGAGATGGCGGAAGTACACGGAGGCTCAACAAGCTGGCCTGCTCAAAAGCACAATGAGAATCTCGTGGCCGCTACAGTTGCCGTTTACGGACGACCTGTTTGCGGTTTTGGATAGGATGGTGGCCAACCGAGCGCGGGGATGAGGTCTTGACGAAGACGAGAAAGTAGGAGTGATTCTTGCGGGCATGTACTTGTTGCTTGAGCCGTGTAATGCAGGGGTTATTTGGCCTGACGACCACGAACAGATCCTTGGCGTGGAACCCAAGTTGAGTGTAATGGTTGATGATCTCTACGTGGGTGAGCCTTTGGGTGTTCGCCGAAACCTCGTCCTGGCATTTGACAATGAGGACGGCGTTTTCCTTCAAAACCCGGTGGGCTTCAGCGCCGGCCTTAAAGTACATGTCCAGAACCGCATCGTGCCACTTCGGGCCGGTGGCGGTCTCCTGGCCATTGGAGTACGCTCTCCTGAAGGGGCTGTGCGAGCCAGAGCCGGCTAGGTGGCCATTATCGCGGCGATACAGACCCTCCATGTAGGGCGGATCAAGTACGACGCAATCAAGGGATGCGGCTCTGTACGGCAGGCTCCGGCAGTCCACTCCGGTCTTCAGATCGCTCGTGATGACCTTGTAATCTCGGGGGCTGATGTTTCTCCAGAAGACGCCCAGGCCGTAGGTCACATCTGCGATCTTGGCCCCCTTCGGGACGTGAAGGTCCAGCACCTTGGGGAAGACCTCTGCGTTATCACCCATGTAGGCTGATAGCGTAATGTCTGTCGTGCAAACGCCGCCCTGGACGCGCCGCTTTTGGTCAGTGCTTTTCGCCTCTTCGGTGAATGGCGGGAACAGGTTCATCACCTTGAATGATAGTTGCTCCGGCATCGGATCGCAACAGTCTATCGGCAGAACCCCAACCAACTTTTAGCGCACTGCCGGGCGAGCGAATCTACACACTGATGGGCACTGCAACCTGGCGGGGTTGTGGTGCGCCATCACCGCCCTGGGAAATTCCACGAAACGCCTGCGGCCTTCGCAGTGGGGCTCCCTACGACCCGAGCCGGTCCGGATTGTTTACTGCCGATCTGATTCGGCTTCCGTGTGGAAGCTCTGTTGGAATCAGAAGCTGAATTTCAGCCCGAGCTGGATCTCGCGCGGCGGCAGCGCGGTGGAGCTGATCCGGCCGAAGGAGGTGGTTCCCAAGCTTGTGCCCGGATTAGAAAAGTGCGCCTGGTTGAACAGGTTGAAGAACTCGGCGCGGAACTCCACCTTCTGCTGTTCGCGGATGGCCACCTGCTTGAACACGGAGAAATCCCAGTTGTTGAGGCCGGGCCCGCGTACGTGCCCGATGCCGCTGTTGCCGAACAGGTACTGGGCCGGGTCGGCGAAGCAGCCGGTATCGAGCCACCGGCCCACCTCTTTGGGAGTTGCCACCTGGGTGCAGGTAATGTCGGCACGGTTGACGGTGGTGCCGGCGTTTAGCCGCACGGTAGCGACATTGATTGCCAGGGGCGGCCCGCTGCGGAAGGTGGTGATGCCGTTCACCACCCAGCCGCCGGCCAGGGTGTCCACGAGCCTCGAAGCCCCTGCCAGCCAGGTCTTGCCCTTCCCGAAAGGCAGGTCATAGCTATAGCTGAGGACGAAATTCTGCGGAATGTCGATGGTCTTGCCGCCGGCCGCAGACAGCCCGCGGTTCAGCTTGTCATAGAGCGGGAACAGGATCGCCGTGTAGTCATCGATGCTCTTGGAAATGGTGTAGGAGGCGAGCATCGTGAAGCCGAAGGAGTAGCGCTTGACCACTTTAAACTGGGCCGAATGGTAGCTGGAATCGCCGTCCCCGTTCCGCTGGTTGATCACCGAGATCGTAGGCGCGATGCTGTAATACGGCCGCCGCTGGTCGAGCGACCCCGGCCCCGGGAACGGCACATTGATGTTCCGGTTGCGGTAGATGTGCGAACCCTTCGTGGCCACGTAGGCCGCCGCGGCCATCATGTTGCCTGGCAATTGGCGCTCGATGCTGAAGTTCCACATCTGCGCCATGTCCTGACGGAAGTTGCGGGCCACGACCCAAACGGCGAACCCCGGCGGCGGCGTCAGGTGAGGCTGCAAGGGAACATGCTGGAAGCCGGGCAGCCCGTCACTGACGCTGCGGAACGGAGTGTACGGAGTAGGCGTGAAGAGCTCGTTGATCAGGAAGAACGGGTAGTTGCGCTCCAGGGTTCCACCCGTCGCTCCGAAGTTGTCGGGGAAGTAGCTGATTCCGTACGCGGACCGGAAGGCGGTCCGGCCGTTGTCGGGCGAATAGGCCAGACCGACACGCGGGCCCCAGGACCCCATGAAGTTGTCCACGTTCGGTCCGCGGTTATCGGGCGAGGCGACGTCAATCAGGCCAGTGGTCGGATTGAAGTTCGACTGCCGGTTGTACTTCTCAACCGGGCGGGTGAACAGGTCCCACCGCAGCCCGAGGTTCAGGGTCAGCTTGGAGGTGACGCGGAAGTCATCCTGTACGTAGTAACCCGTGAACAGCATGCGCACCCCGGGGCGGGTGTCGACGAAGTCGCGTACGAGGTGCCACGGATATCCCAGCAGGAAGCTCGCCCAGGGGCTGCCCGTCCCGGAGGCGCCTTGGTTGCTGCTGATGTTGCGATCAAACTCGAACAAGCCTCGGGGCTGTGTTTGCGGGTTGGTCAGGGTGGATTGCACCCGCCGGATATCGGCGCCGAACTTCAGGGTGTGGCGGTTGCGGATCCAGGTGAAACTGTCGGTGTACTGGAAGATGTTGGCGACGCGAATGGCGTTGGTCGAGCCCGGCCCGCCGGTTTGCTGGAAGCCCGGGATGGAGAATCGCGCGATGCCGTAAGTATAGTCCTGGCCGGGAATGTTCCCATTGGGAATACCCAGCTCGTTGTTTTTGGCCACGCCAAAATCAGGGGCAAAGTGGGTGACCGCGAACCGGTTGAAGCCGATGCGAAGCTCGTTGATCTTGGTGGCGGAAAAGGTGTGGGTGTAGCCGGCCACGGCGTTCTGGTTCCGCGATCGGGAATTGAATCCGGACCCACCCGGTCCCGGCGCCATGAACATGTTGCCCGGGGACGGATCGGTCAAATCTCTCTGCGCCAGCGACTCGCGGGTGAACACGCTGTCGCGGGGCGTCACCTGCCAGTCCACCTTGGCGTCGAACTGGTCCACGGTAGCGGCCAGCGAGTTATTTTCGATGTAGTTATCCACCATTCCGGGGCGATTGGGCAACGGCCAGATGTCGGCCACCTTGCGGCTGATGCTGTTCAGACGGCTGGGCGGGATCACCTTGCCGGGGAACAGTTGACCGCCCAACGGATCGTAAATGTCCGGCTGGCTGCCCTCGGTGAGAATTCCCTGGCGCTGCAAAGGCGTGGGGACGGTGATGATCTGGGTGCGGCCCAGGCGCTCGCGCAGTCCCTGGTAGTCCCCGAAGAAAAATAATTTGTTGCGCTTTACCGGACCGCCGAACGTGCCTCCGAACTGGTTTGTTTTGAAAGGAGCTTTCTTGGCCGAGAAAAAGTCGCGGGCGTTGAGGATGTCGTTGCGCACGTATTCGAAAGCAGAGCCGTGGAGACTGTTGGTGCCGGACTTCATGGTCAGGTTGATGATCGCCCCGCCAAACGAGCCGAACTCGGAGGTGGGATTGTTGGTCTGCACCTTGAACTCCTGGATGGCGTCGAGGGGCGGGGTGAGGTTGATGAAGGCATTGAGGGGCTCGCTGTTGTTCACGCCATCGATGGTGTAGTTGTTCCCCGACCAGGGCAGCCCGTTGACACTGGCATGGATGGCGCTGCGGGCGCCGGCCGCAGCGGGGTTTTCGCCGAAGTCGGCAAAGCCGGTCGGCACCGTGCCCGGGGTCAGCGTTACCAACTGCTCAAACAATCTTCCGTTCAGCGGCATCGACTCGATCTGGCTGGACCCGACCACGTGCCCGATTTCCGAGGTCGTGCTCTGAACCAGGGGCGCCAGAGCCGTTACCTCCACCTGCTCCGTGATCGCCCCAGGCGTAAGGGTAAAATCCACGCGCGTGGTCTGGTTCACCTGCACAATGTTGTCGGTGGCGACGCCCGTGCGGAAGCCGCTGAATTCGGCGGTGATCTTATAGACGCCCGGCGGCAGGTAGGGCGCGACGTAGCTGCCCTGGGTGTCGGTTGTCCACTCCGACGAGATACCGGTGTTCTGGTTGGCTACCACGACCTTGGCGTTCGGAATCACCGCGCCGGAGGAGTCGCGGATCGTTCCCACGACTGTGCCGGTGATGGCCTGTCCGAAGGCCGCTGATGGAAACAGGCACACCAAGAGGGCTGCCAGCACTAGCTTCGACTGACTCATAACTCACCCCCAAAAGAAAGCTCCTGAGTTCTACGTTACGCGCGAAAGGACAGATTGTCAATACGGACTTCGCGGCCGGACGCTACGTATTTGCATGAGCCGGAGTGGAACGGTCCGCTTTGGTGGTAGAGCTAAAACAGCTCTAACGTACAAATCATCCTCGTATGTTTGCCGCGTTGGCAGCAAACTTGCGTAGGGGAACAGCGCGGAGCCCACGTTATGTATACAAGAGCTTTGCTGGTGGCCCTGGCGTCCGTACTAATTCCTCCTCTCCCTGCCCTCGCGCAGCAGAATGCCCTTCCTGAACAAAACAGCGTCACCGTAGTCATGTACTTTGAAGCGGAACATGCCCCAATCACTCTTTCGCACTTGCAGCGGGAGGTGGAGTTCATCATGGAGCCCTTGGACCTTCAATTCCGGTGGCGGCTTGGAAAGTGTGTGGCAAATGGGGAGGTCTTCCATCATCTGGTTGTGGTGCATTTCAAAGGGAGATGCGAGATGGTGGAATACCCGAGCTGGGAAGCCGCCTCAGGCTCGCTCGGCGCCGCCGAGATGTCGGAAGGCAAGCTCATACCTTTTTGCAGAATCGAATGCAATCGGGTGCGCGAGTTCATCAGACCGCTCGTAAAAGGTGAGAGCTTCATCCAGATGCATGTGCTCCTGGGGCGTGCGCTCGGACGCGTTCTGGCCCACGAGCTTTACCACGTCCTGGCGGACACAACCCGTCATGGCAGTAGTGGAGTAACCAAGTCATTCTTGACCCCCGAAGAACTGGTTGATCGGGCGCTGAAGTTCCAATCTCAAGATTTGAAGACCTTTGACAGACTGCAGGTTCGATCGTTCAGCGCGTCCGGCGCAGGTGATGGTCGCTGATGGAGGTGTGAGCTTTACGCCGGCGGACCAGCGGGCGCCGAGACGAGTCTCGGCGCGGCACGCAAGAGTGCGTGCGCCACGTCAGTGCATCCGTCACTGTATTGCCATAGCTGTCCAAATATCGATCGGGACCTGCGCCCGACGGCGCCTGGACAACTTGGGCCACAAAGAAACCTGGGCTGGCTCTCACCGGAGGGGTCGCACCACCGATTGATCGCGCAAGTAGTCAAACAACGTGTTGGGCCCCAGCACGCCGCCTCCCATGCCGCTCAGCTTGATCCCGGCGTAGGGAACACCATGGGCGAAGACGTTGTGCGCGTTGACCCAACTGTTGCCTCCCACCATCGCCTCCGCCACCCGGTTGGCCCGCTCGAGGTCCTCCGTCCACACGCTGTTAGCCAGCCCGTATGCAGATCGATTCACCAGGCCGATCGCCTCTTCCTCGGTGCGGAATTTCAGCAGGTAAGCAACCGGCCCGAAGATCTCCTCTCGCGCCGCCACGTTGTCGGGAGGGCCGGCCAGCACGGCGGGCTTGACATAGAAGCCACGTCTCTTGCCGGGCACCGCCGCTTCACCGCCTTTCAGCAGCACGTCGGCGCCCTCTCTGCGTCCCTTCCGCACGTACCCCAGGATACGGTCGACCTGCTTCCGGTTGATGATCGGGCCCATCTCGGTCCTGGGATCGCTCCCGTACCCGATTTTTACGTTCTTCAAACGATCGATGGCGAGCGAGACGAACCGGTCGTAGATGCGCTCCTGGATCAGCCACCGTGTCGCCGTGCAGCAGACCTGTCCGGCGTTCAAGGTAACGGCCCGAACAAGCGCCTCCGCCGTCCGGTCCACATCCACGTCGTCGAACACAACGGCCGCTC
This sequence comes from Acidobacteriota bacterium, assembly GCA_016201195.1. Taxonomy (GTDB): domain Bacteria; phylum Acidobacteriota; class Terriglobia; order Bryobacterales; family JACQDG01; genus JACQDI01. The sequence goes on from JACQDI010000172.1 coordinate 9,560, forward strand.
CCTTTCCGCCCAACTCCAGTTTCACCGGCACCAGGTTTCGCCCGCAGGCCTGCGCGATCAGCCGGCCCACCTCCGGAGACCCCGTGAAGCCCAGGTGGGCCAGTCCTGGGTGATTCGCCAGCGCGGCGCCGGTGGGCTCGCCGTACCCCGTCACCACGTTGACCACTCCGTCTGGAATGCCCGCCTCGCTCACCAACCGCGTCAGGTACAGAGTGGAGAGAGGGGTATCCTCCGCCGGCTTGAGGACGACCGTATTCCCGGCCGCCAGCGCCGGCGAGATATTCCATCCCGCCAGCAAGAACGGAAAATTCCAGGGGAGAATGAACCCGCACACACCCCAGGGATGCCGCACCGTCCGGGCCTCGTGCCTGGACACCGCTATCGGCTCCCGATACTGGATCCGCAAAGCCAGATCGGAGTAATACCGCATCGTCGCCGGAAAGCTCGCAATATCCGAACGCGCCTGCGCAAGAGGCTTCCCGACATCGAGCGATTCGATCTCGGCCAGAGTTTCGCTGTGTTTCTCCACCAGATCCGCCAGGCGGTGCAGGTAGACTGCCCGCTCTTTCGACGCCATTCGAGCCCAGCCCGAACGCTCAAAGGACTGCTGCGCCGCCTCGACCGCATCCTGTACATCTTCGGCCTCACCGTTGTAGACCCGTGCCAGAATCGCTCCAGAACCCGGGTCCACGGTCTCAAAGGTTTTCTTTCTCTTCGTCGGCCGCCACACACCGGCGATGAACACGCCCAGTGGGCTTTCCGAAAGGAAGGCTTCCACCGGCGTGGGATATGGGATTTCAAGCTTAGTAGCCATAGGTGTGCCTCCGCCTTCCAGAGTACGCCCTTCAGCGGGCGGTAGAAAGTCAAAACTTACTTTCGAATGCGCGGAGGTTCCACCCCCAATTTCTCCGCTTTCAGGAAAGCCCTGCGCGACAATGTGGCGCTGAATGATTATGATGCTCGGGATCGCGTGCTGACCCGCAGCGCAATGGAAGGGCACGGAGTCGCCGACGCGGGCTCTCTCCTATACTGGAGGGATGCCGCGAAGCATGAAGGCGCTCGTGAAGAGCGAAGCGGGGCCGGGCCTGCGCTTGTGCGAGGCGCCGGCGCCGGAGATCGGGATCAACGATGTCCTGATTCGCGTGGACCGGGCTTCGATTTGCGGGACCGACCTGCATATCTACCAGTGGGATGACTGGGCGCGGAAGACCATTCCTGTGCCCATGGTCATCGGGCACGAGTTCGTGGGAGAGATCGCCGAGGTCGGGTCGAACGTCACCGATTTTTTCCCCGGGCAACTGGTAAGCGGGGAGGGGCACGTGGTGTGCGGCCGCTGCCGTAACTGCCTGGCGGGGCGGCGGCATCTGTGCGCGCATACCAGTGGAGTCGGAGTGAACCGGCCCGGCTGCTTCGCCGAATACATCGCGCTGCCCATGGGCA
>JACQDI010000173.1 GCA_016201195.1 Acidobacteriota bacterium
GCGCCGGTGGCCCCCGGCCTGTTTACTTTCGGAGTCAACCGGGCGGCCGCGCAAAACCCCGACTTCTCCACCAACTCGCCGACCAACGCCGTTCCCCGCGGCGGCTTCCTCATCGCGTACCTCACCGGCCAGGGACCTCTCTCCGTCCCCGTGCCCACCGGCCAAGCCGCGCCCGCAAGCCCTCTCGCCGAAGTGACCAGCACTGCAACTGCCGCCATCGGCGGAGTTCCGGCTCAGATCTTATTCGTAGGCTTAACACCCGGCTTGGTCGGCGTCGCCCAGGCCAACATCGCCGTGCCGTCCTCAGTCCCCGCCGGAGACCAGTCGCTGGTCATCACCATCGCCGGCCAGCCCGCCAACAGCGCGTTGGTTTCGATCCGGTAGCCCACTACCCGTAAGAGTAAGCCTGCGGCCTGCCTTGCTATCATGAAAGACTACGCATGGAATCCCCGTCCATCATCATCATCGGCGCCGGCCCAGCCGGATTGACCGCCGCCTACGAGCTTTCCAAGGCCGGCGTTCGCTCTACCATCCTCGAGAAGGACAGCGTGGTGGGCGGCATCGCCCGCACGGTGAACTACAAGGGCTACCGCTTCGACATCGGCGGCCACCGCTTCTTCACCAAGGTCACCCGGGTAGAGCAGATGTGGCACGAGGTGCTGGGCAACGACCTGATCCGCCGCTCCCGCCTCTCCCGCATTTACTACCGCGGCAAGTTCTTCTACTACCCCCTGCTGGCCTTCAACGCGTTGTTCAACCTGGGTATCTGGGAGACCCTACGGTGCGTGGCCAGTTACGGCTACGCGAAGCTCGCTCCCCGCACACCGGAGGACGATTTCGCCACCTGGGTCACCAACCGCTTCGGCCGCCGGCTGTTCGAGATCTTTTTCAAGACCTACACGGAAAAGGTGTGGGGTATCCCCTGCACCGAGATTCAGGCGGAGTGGGCGGCGCAGCGCATCAAGGGGCTGTCACTGACCTCGGCCATCAAGAACGCCCTGTTCGGCGAGCTGGGCAGGACCAAAGAGCAGATTATCAAAACGCTGATCGACGAGTTCGAGTACCCGCGGCACGGCCCGGGAATGATGTGGACGAGAACCCGCGCGCTGGTGGAGCAACGCGGCGGCCGGGTGATCTTCAATACTCCGGTCGACCGGATCTACTGGCGCGAAGGCGCCGTGGAGGCCGTGGAGGCGGGCGGCCACGTCTATCCCACCAGCCACCTCATCAGCAGTATGCCGGTCCGCGAGCTGATTGAGAAGCTCAGCCCCATCCCGCCCGATGAGTTGGTCGCCGCCGCCCCCAAGTTGCACTACCGCGATTTCCTCACCGTGGCCCTGGTGATCAACAAGCCGGATCTGTTCCCCGACAACTGGATCTACGTGCACGACAAGAACGTGAAGCTGGGCCGCATCCAGAACTTCAACAACTGGAGCCCGGAAATGGTCCCCGACCCCTCCACGACCTGCCTGGGCCTCGAGTACTTCTGCTTCGAGGGCGATGGCTTGTGGAACACAAACGACCCCGATCTCATCGAGCTGGGCAAGCGCGAGCTGGGGCTGCTGGGGCTGGTAAACCCTGCCGACGTGATCGACGGCGCGGTGGTGCGCATGCAAAAGGCCTACCCGGTCTACGACGGAGCCTACGAGGCGGCGATGGACGAGGTGCGCCGCTTCCTGCGCCGCGTCCCCAACCTGCAACTGGTGGGGCGCAACGGCATGCACCGCTACAACAACCAGGACCACTCCATGCTCACCGCCATCCTCGCCGCCCGCAACATCCTCGGTGGCCACTACGACCTCTGGCAGGTCAACGTTGAGCAGGAGTACCACGAAGAGATCACCGCCGGCGAGATGCAGAAGCTGGAAGAAACCCAGCCCCTGGTCCCCCAACGCCGGGCAACCCCCGGAAAGTAGCAGAGCCCTTTCACCACCAAGACACAAAGACACCAAGAAAGACAAAGAATTTGGTGGTGAAAGGGCTCCCCTACATTTCTAGCGCCTGCTCGAAATCCCGCAGCAGGTCTCTCCAGTCCTCCACGCCGACCGAGATCCGCACCAACCCGTCGGTGATTCCCGAGGCCGCCAGCTCCTCCTCGGAAAACTCGGAATGAGTGGTGGTCTTCGGATGACACGCCAGCGTTTCCACGCCTCCCAGGCTGACCGCGTTGCGGGCGATGGTCAGCCGCCGCAGGAACTCGAACGCCGCCATCCTGCCCCCGTGCAGCTCCAGCGAAAAAATCCCTCCGGGGTACTTGCATTGCCGGTCTCGAATCGCGATCTGCGCCGGGTCCTCGAACAGACTCGGGTAGTGGATCCGCTCCACCCGCGGATGGCCGACGAGGCGTTCGGCAATGCGCTGGGCGTTCTTGCTCTGCCGGTTCATGCGCAGGGTCACCGTGGGCAGGCGGCCGTCGAGCAGCCAGCACTCGTCGGGCTGGAGGATGTTGCCGAACAGAGCGCGGGCTCCGCGCAGGCGGGCCACCAGCTCAGCGTCGCGAGCCAGCACCACGCCGGCCAGCATGTCCGAGAAGCCGGACAGGTATTTGGTGGCCGAGTAGACCGCTAAGTCCGCCCCCAGGCACAGGGGATGTTGGAAACAAGGGCCGAGCAAGGTGTTATCCACGGCCACCAGCGGCCGGTCGGGGTGCCGCCGGGCGGCAGCCGCCGCGCAATGGATATCCGTCATACGCATGGTCGGGTTGGCGGGCGTCTCCACAAACACCAGGCGCAGATCGCGCGACCCGTCGATCGCCCGGTTCAGGGCCTCGCCGTCGCCCGCCGGCGCCGCGATCCCGCGCAGCCCGAACGGCTCCAGCACCTGGTGGATCAGGTGCTGCGTGCCGCCATAGAGCGGCGTGGTGTAGACAAAGGAGGAGTTTGGCCCCACCAGGGTCAAGAACACCGTGCTGATGGCCGCCATGCCCGAGTTGAACGCGGCGGCGGAGGAAGCCTCCGGCTCGAGCGGCACGATCTGGTCCTACAGAATCTCCGCGTTGGGGTGCGAC
>JACQDI010000174.1 GCA_016201195.1 Acidobacteriota bacterium
CGCATACGTCCTTTGCCGCCGGTGAAGTCGCTCTCAAAGACCTTGGATCGCGTGGCCGGTGTGTGAACGACGGTGCGGCCACCGGCCACGAACGGGGGACCGAGGGTTACATGCTGGGTCCACCCTACGGCGCGATCCACGGAGGAACGATTTTCCGCGGTTTCGTTGACAATCACCAGCGCGCCACTCAGACGCAGGCGCCGCTCCACGCGCATCTGGGCCAGCGGCAGATCAGCGGCAGCCCGCAATTCCCCTTCGTTCGGTTGCGTGATCTCCCAGGTGACCACCGAAGCCTCCCCGTGCACCGTCAGCCCCGCGGCGGCCTCTTCCTCTGACGGCCTGCCGAAAAAATCGAAGCACAGGTTGTGCCCCATGATGCCCGCGAGCAGCCGGCTTTCCACATCGTTGCCGTATTCGCTGTGGACGCGCGGATCGAAATCCGCGGGTTCGATGCTCGGCCACGGAGGAACCCACAGCGGATTCACCTCCTTCTCCAACAGCGAGATTTCAGCGATGTGGCCGCCGCCGGCCAGCACCGAAACCCGCACCACGCCGTTGGAAATCTGCGCCGCGCGCCGGCCGTGAAAGGTCGCCGCCATATGCTCCCCCTTGCTCTCGGTGAGCAATGATTGTAACCTTTAAAGCGTTATGGCATCTCGAAGTGTAAACAAAGTGATCTTGCTGGGCCATCTTGGACGCGACGCCGAAACCAAGTTCACCCCCAGCGGAGTCCCTTGCACCAACTTCACGCTGGCCACATCCCGCCGTTGGAAAGACCAGCAAACCGGCGATTGGAAGGAAGAGACCGACTGGCACCGGATCATCCTGTGGCGCTCGGAGAACGTAGCGCCCCACTTGCTAAAGGGCAAACAGGTCTACCTGGAGGGCCGTTTGCAGACACGGCAATGGGAGGACAAGGACGGCAACAAGCGCTCAACCACCGAGGTGGTGGCGGACAACCTGATCCTCCTGGGTGGTGGCCGGGGCGCCGAGTCGGCTCCGCCGCCCGGCGACGAGGATGCGGCCCGCGCTCCGGTGGTCTCGATGCCGCGCAGCGCCACCGCTCGGGCAGGCGCGGCGGAGGCGTCGCCCGACGCGCCCAGCCAGGAAATCTCCGACGACGACGTGCCGTTCTAGAACGAAAAACCAGGTCGTGGGCTGTGGGCCCGCAACTCGCTTTGAGGAGTGTCCCGACGTGGTTTCGTCTTTGGGGACTTGGACGCGCTTGCAATGAAAACGCCGTACACCGCCACACAGGGACAGTACCTGGCTTTTATTCATTACTACACGAAGATCCACCGATGCCCGCCCTCGGAGGCCGACATGCAGCTCTACTTTAGGGTCACACCGCCCTCCGTGCACCAAATGATCGTAACGTTGCATACGCGGGGGCTCATCGAGCGAATCCCCGGACAGCCACGAACGATCCGAGTCCTGGTCCCTCCCGAAGAGCTTCCGGACTTGGCCTGACCCACAGCTTCAGTTGGGCAACGAATTGCGGTGGAAACAGCGTATAATCAGTCTCGCAACGCAACGTCGTTTGATTTCGGGAGGTTCCGTTGACTGCTCTTGCACTTTCTTTATTGCTGGCGGTCCAGCAGCCAGGGGCCGCCCCGCCGAAAATCCAGGCGCTGATCATCACCGGGCAGAATGGCCACGATTGGCGCGCGACCACCCCGGTGATGCGCAAGATCCTGGAAGACACCGGTAAATTCGAGGTCCGCGTCACCGAGGAATTCCGCGGCGCGGGGCCGGAGACGCTTGCCCCCTACGACCTGATTATTCTGAACTACTACGACCGCCGCCGGCCGGAGCTGCGCTGGGGCGAGCGCGCCGACAAAGCCCTGCTGGATTTTGTTCGCAGCGGCAAGGGCCTCGTCATGTACCACTTCTCCACCGCCGCCTTCGACGGATGGGAGGAGTACGAGAAGCTCTCCGGCGCCAATTGGCGCCCCAACCAGGGCCACCACTCGGCCCGCCACGACTTCACTGTCGACATCAAGGACCGCGACCACCCCATCACCCGCGGCATGAAAAGCTCATTTCCGGAACTCAACGACGAGCTCTACGCCAACCTGAAATGGCAGCCGGCGGGCAGCTATCACGTGCTGGCCACCGCCTGGGACGACCACTCGCTCTACAAAGGCAAGGCCCGCCAGCCGATCCCCGGCGACGGCATCCACCAGCCGATGCTGTGGACGCTCGACTACGGCAAAGGCCGCGTGTTCGCCACCGCGCTCGGCCACGATGCCGAACCGATGAAGGGTCTCGGTTTCATCGTGACGTTCCAGCGCGGCGCCGAGTGGGCGGCCACCGGGAATGTTACAATACCCGTTCCGGCGGAACTCCTCAAGTGAACGATGCCCAACAACTTCCTGGTGCCTGAAACAAAGGTCGAGACCGACGGAACCGGCCCCGCGCTCGACCTGGGATCCTCGGCCGGGCGCACCCTGCTGCTGACTTTAGGGATTACCAAGATCGTCGAGCAGGAGAGCCTCGACGTCGCGATCTGGGGCTCGGCCGACGGCAACGACTGGGGCGTCAAGCCCCTGCACGCCTTTCCGCAGAAATTCTACGCGGGAACCTACACCCTGCTGCTCGACCTGGGCGACAAGCCCGACGTCAAATACCTGCAAGCCCGCTGGAAGGTGGCCCGCTGGGGCGTCGGCTCCACCAAGCCCATGTTTACGTTCTACCTCTTCGCGGAGCCCGCGTCTCAGGCCAAGACCGCTTGAGTCGCGGAGATCGTGGCGCACAGTTTTCAGTGGCCTTCTGCCTCTAAGAACCGCTCGGCCTCGATGGCCGCCATGCAGCCGGCGCCGGCGGCGGTGATGGCCTGGCGGTAGTGGCGGTCCTGCACGTCGCCGGCGTGGAAGACGCCGGGGATGTTGGTCTTCGCGCCGCCCTTGGAAATGATGTAGCCGTCGGGATCAAGCTCCAGTTGGCCCCGGAAGACCTTGGTATTGGGGATGTGGCCGATGGCCAGGAACAGGCCGTCGACAGGTTGGTCCCACTGGCGGCCGTTGGTCACGTCGCGCAGGCGCACGCCGGTCACCTCTCCCTTGGCCACGTCGTGGACCTCGTCGACCACGGTGTTGGGAAGCCACTTGATCGTCTCATTCTTTCGCGCGCGGTCGAGCATGATTTTCGACGCCCGGAACTGGTCGCGCCGGTGGCAGATCGTCACCTCGCTGGCGAACTTGGTGAGGAAGGTCGCTTCCTCCATGGCCGAGTCGCCGCCACCCACCACCATCACCGGGCGGCCACGGTAGAAGAAGCCGTCGCAGGTGGCGCAGGAGCTGACGCCGTGCCCGATCAGCTTCTGCTCCGATTCGATCCCCAGCCACCGCGCCGAGGCGCCCGAGGCGATGATCAGGGTTCGCGTCTCGACTACCTCGTTGTTGTCGAGGGTGATCCGGAAGGGCCGCCGGGACAAATCCGCCGCCGTCACTTCGCCCCCCCGGTACTCGGCGCCGAACCGCTCGGCCTGCTTCTTGATGTTGCCCACCAGTTCCGGCCCCATGATGCCCTCGGGGAAGCCTGGAAAGTTCTCGACCATCGTGGTGAGCGAAAGCTGGCCTCCGACCTCCACGCCTTCAACGACCAGAGGCTTGAGGTTGGCCCGCGCGGCATAGACCGCGGCTGTGTTCCCCGCGCATCCGGAGCCGATAATGATCACGTTTCGCATGTCTTTGAACAAACTTCCATTCTATATGATGCAGCAGTCCGCCCTGGCGAGCCCGCAAAAGCGCAACGCGGAGAGGTCCGTGCGAAACGCTGCCCGCTCCCTCAGGGAGCGGTTGCCGGAGGTGGGCTTACGAACGGATTACGAGCGAGCCGGGGAAAGAGAAAGGCGTCTGCTATTCTGGAGCCATCGGGGTGTTTATGAGGGCCCGGTGGCTGCTGCTTGTGCTGGCCGGCGTCTTTTCGCTCAGCGCCGCCGAGGTGCAGATCACGGGCAAGGTGGTCGACGAGAACCAGGTGGCGGTGGCCGGGGCGCGGGTATGGATTGAAAGCCACTCGGCGATATCGGACCACGCGGGGGCTTTCACGCTGGAACTCGGCCAGCCCGGCGACTACAAGATCAGCGCCCAGCGCGAAGGCTACTTCCTGCTGCGCGATCAGCCGGCACACCTGGTGGCTGGTGAGAACATCGTCACCCTGGTCCTCAACAACCAGCGCGAGGTGTTCGATTCGGTCGAGGTCTCTTACTCGCCTCCAGCGGTCAACACCGAAGAAACCGCCGCCACGCACGAGATCCAGGCGACCGAGCTGCTCGGCATTCCGTACCCCTCGACCCACGATCTGCGGAACGCCCTGCCGCTGCTGCCCGGCGTGGTGCGGGACTCAACGGGCGGCCTGCATTTTCAGGGCGGCAGCGCCGAGCAAACCTACTGGACGCTCGACGGCTTCAACATCACCGACCCGCTCACCGGGCAGCTCGATACCCGCGTCAGCGTGGACGGCGTGCGGGCGATCGACTTTACCTCGGGGCGCTACTCGGCCGAGAACGGCAAGGGATCCGCCGGGGCGGTCGACATCCGCACGGCCATGGGAGACGACCGCTGGCGCCCCAACGCCACCAACTTCTTTCCCGGTATCGAGAGCCACAAAGGGCTGGTATTGGCCGATTGGACGCCGCGCGCGACGTTTGCCGGGCCGATCCGGCGCGGCCGGGCGTGGCTGGCCGATTCCGCCGACGCCCAGTACCACAAGACGGTGATCGAGGAGCTGCCCGCCGGCGAGGACCGCAGCTCGAACTGGCGCACCAGCAACCTGCTGCGCGCGCAGGTCAACCTGACGCCGGCGAATATTCTCACCGTAGCCTGGCTAGTAAACTACTTCAATGCTCCGCACAGCGGGCTGTCGGTTCTTGATCCGGTAGAAACAACCCTCGACCGCCGCTCGCACCAGAATTTTTTCAGCCTCAAGGAGCAGGCCTACCTGGGCGCAGGGGCGCTGCTCGAGGTCGGCTACGCAGCGACGCGCGGAACGGCCCGTGAGGTTCCCCAAGGTCGCGCCGATTACGTCTACACACCCGACGGTCGCCGGGGCAATTTTTTCCTCGACGCATCTCGCCGCAGCGGCCGCGACCAGTGGCTGGCCAACGTCTTCTTCCCCTCGTTTGCCGCCCGGGGCTCCCACCAGATCAAGGCCGGCGTCGACCTCGACCGACTCACCTATTATCAGAAGGCGAATCGCCACGCCTACGAGTTCCTTCGGGTGGACGGCACGCTCTCCCGGCGGGTCGACTTTGCCGGCAACAGCGAGATCCGGCGCCACAATTTCGAAGCGGCCTCCTACCTCCAGGATCGCTGGAAGCCCTGGTCCCGCCTGCTGGTCGAGGCCGGCGTGCGCCTGGATTGGGACCAGATTATCCGGCAGCCGGTTCTCTCGCCCCGGGTGAGCTTTTCGCTGGCCGTGCCCGGCCTGGACAACACCAAGCTCACTGGCGGGTTCGGGTTGTTTCACGACGCCGCGAACCTGCGCGTCCTCTCCCGCCACCTCGACCAGTACACTGTAACGAGTTATTACGCCCCCGACGGCCGGACCCTCAGCGGCGGCCCCACGCCGACCTTCTACCTGGTGGACGACCGGCTGCTGCGGCTCCCGGTCTACCGCAACTGGAGCGCAGGATTGGAGCACCTGTTCCCGCGCAGCCTCCACGCCCGGTTCGAGTATCTGCGCAAGCGGGGCCGCGACGGCTTCACCTTTGTGCCGGTGGACTCCTCCTATTTGCTGCGCAATCTTCGCCGCGATACCTACGATTCGTTCGAGGTGACCGCCCGGCAGACGTTCCACCGGCAATCGGAGTGGTCGGCGAGCTACACGCGGTCGCGAGCCCTCTCGAACGCCGTCGTCGACCCCAATATCGACGACCCGCTGCTCGTGAACAACAACTCCGGGCGGCTCGCCTGGGACACGCCCAACCGCTTCCTGGGCTGGGGCATCATTACGATGAGCGAAAAGAACTCGATCGCCTGGCTGGCCGAGTGGCGGGACGGTTTCCTGTTCAACGTCACCGACGACGAGGGGCGCCTGGTCGGGAAGATCAACGAGCACCGCTTCCCGTTTTACTTCGGCTTGAACCTGCACTGGGAGCGGAAGTTTGTGTTCTGGCGGTACCGGTGGGCCTGGCGGGCTGGCTTCAACAATCTCACCAACCGGCTGAATCCCACGGTGGTGAACAGCAACGCGGCCTCGTCCGGCTTTCTCAACTACAGCGGCGGGCAGCACCGCGCCTTCGTGTTGCGGATCCGCTGGCTCGGAACGAGGTGAATCAGGCCTTGGCCGCTCGCGTGGCGCGGCGCGCCCTGGGCTTCTTGAGGGAGGCGGCGAACTCGGATTCGGCCTCCACCCAATCCTCCAGCTCGTAACCGTGCTCGCCGCCGCGGGCGAGGAATCGGTGATAGGCCATCTCGGCGATCTGCTGTTTCTGCTCGGCGGTCCACTCGCGCGGCGCAGCCGGCGCCCGCCTGCGGGGGGCCCGCGGCTTGGCACTCTCTTTCTTCATGATCTTACAATTATACTATTCCTTCTCCGTGTACTGAACCATGAGCTTCACCGGCTGCACGAGCATGATCGGCGGCTTCTGCTTCGTCGCCAGCATGACGTTGTAGCTTCCCGCCTTAGCGTCGTTGGGGATCTTGAACTTCAGGCTCTCCGGTTTCTGCTCCAGCACGTTGACCTTGATATCGTTGACGCCGTCGGTGAGGTACACCTCGGCCACTTTGGCGCTGTCCAGGTTCACACCGGTGGCCGCAATCACCGTGCCCGCCCGGGCCTCGGTCGGGTCGATCGAGTTCACCACGGGCACCTGCGCGACGGCCACCGGCGCCAAGCCCGCGACCAGCGCCAGCAACAGGATTTTGCGTCTCATAGGGCGCCTCCGCCGGTAAACCGGCAATACATAAACCGGCAATTTCGTGGCCAGGATGTCCTGAATGGAAGCGGCTTGTTATCAACGAGAAGGCCGGGTCGGGCAGGGACCGGGCTGGGGGAAATCGCCCACCGGTTGGGGGAATCTAGCGGTTCTGAGCGGAGCGGCGGCTGGGACGCGGTTTGCTGCTGGCCTTCCGCTTGGTCGTTTTCGGCCGGGTCGAGCGGGACTTCGCGGCCTTCGTGCCCTTCATCTTCCGCGACTTAAACTTCTGGACCTTGGGGGGTCGGCTCGGGGGATGGGAGGCCGGCTGGTTTGGGGGATCCTTCGCAACCAGACTGGCCGCGAAAACCAGCAGGACGAGTAGGCCTCGAATCATTCGCGCGTGCATCATCTCATCTCCTCACTGTGGGGCCTGCCCCACTAAATACTCAGAACCATCGGCTCATAACCACCTTCTGCTCAGTATAGAACGAAATGGCATCCCGTCCATGAGCATGAAGATCCCCAAAGAAGGAATTTTTCCACCCAGAAAACGGAAAAAAAGCCATGGGGGCGGCCACCCCGATGTTGACCCCGACCATGCCCACCTCGATTCGCTGGGCGAATTCGCGGGCCGCCTTTCCGTCGTTAGTGAAAATCGACGTGGTATTGCCGAACCTCGAGCTGTTCACCAGGTTGATCGCCTCGTCGAGCGACTTGACGCGGACGACCGACAGCACTGGGCCGAAAATCTCCTCGCGGGCGATGGTCATGTCGGGGCGGACATGATCGAAGATCGTGGGGCCGACAAAAAAACCGTCCTGGCGCTCGTCCATGAGCTTGCGGCCGTCGCAAAGCGGTTTGGCGCCTTCGGCCACGCCCTTGTCGATGTAGCCCACGACGCGTTTGCGGTGGTCGCCGGTGACGAGGGGTCCCATTTCCGTCTCCGGCGCCAGGCCGTCGCCCACGCGCAGGCGGCGGGTCTTTTCCAGCAGCAGGTTCAACAGGGGCTCGGCCACCTCGCCCACGGCCACGAGCACGCTGCCGGCCAGGCAGCGCTCACCGGCTGCGCCGAAAGCGGATCCCATAATGGCCTCGACGCTCTTTTCCAGGTTGGCATCGGGCATCACCACCAGGTGGTTCTTGGCTCCGCCCAGGGCCTGCACACGCTTGCCTTGAGCGGCGGCTGTCTCGTACACATACTTAGCGACCGGGCTCGAGCCGACAAACGAGATGGCCCGCACTAGCGGGTGCTGGATCAGCGCGTCGACGGTCGCCTTGTCGCCCTGCACCAGGTTATACACGCCGGGCGGCAACCCCGCCTCGTCGAGCAGCTCGGCGGTGCGCGTGGGCGTGAGCGGCGCCTTCTCCGACGGCTTGAGGATGAAGCTGTTGCCGCAGGCGATGGCGAACGGGTACATCCACATCGGCACCATGGCGGGGAAGTTGAAGGGAGTGATGCCCGCGCAGACGCCGAGCGGCTGGCGGATGGTCTGGCAATCGATGCCCTTGGCCACGTTGTCGAGCGAATAGCCCATGATAAGGCTGGGCATGCCGCAGCAGACCTCGACCATCTGGATCGCGCGGCGCACCGAGCCGCGGGCGTCTTCGATGGTTTTGCCGTTCTCCGTCGTGAGAATGCGCGCGACCTCGTCGGCGTGCTTCTCGAGCAGGGCCTTGTACCGGTAGAAGACCTGGACGCGCTCGACCACGGGGACCTCGCGCCACTTGAGAAAAGCGGCGTGGGCGGCACGGGCGACGCGGTCGATGTCCTCGGCCGTGGCGTAGGGGACCTGGGCGATCGTCTCGCCAGTCGCCGGGTTGTAGATTGGGTGGAGCGAGCGCCCGGCAGCCTCCTCCCATCGGCCGTTCACGTAGAACCTGAGAGTGCGAACTTCGGCTGCTGCGGCAATCATATTTCTTCTCCCAAAGGCTCGCGGGCGGCGAGCTGCATAAGCGCGTAATGCGCCGCCCCGGCCACCAGAAATCCCACGAACCAAGCGTAATCGTAGAGCCAGCGCACCGGCGGAATCACGAGGCCGAGCAACGCCACGGCCACTCCGGCCC
>JACQDI010000175.1 GCA_016201195.1 Acidobacteriota bacterium
GGCATGTAAAGCTCGCGGAAGGTGTCCACCGAGCAGAACGACGAGGACTGTGTCCCGAAGTCCGTCCCGCAGATGTTGACCACGTCCACCAGATCGCCGGCCGCGGCGTGCAGGCGCTCAAGATTGGCCAGGGCGATCTGGCACTGCCTCTCAAAAACCTGGTGCACGTAGTCGCGCCGCGCGCGCGTGGAGATGTACCACTCGGCAATATCGCGGATTCCCTTAGGATACTTGAGCCCCACCGCCGGTAGAACACCCACGTCACCGAAGGCGGTCCCGCCGAAACTGGCCATCACGGCTCGCCCCGTGGCCCGGGCTGCCTGCGCGGAGTGCACCAGCCAGGCCAGGTCCTCTTCCGAGACGGGGCCGAATTCTTCTACATTGTCGTCCGGGTTGAGGCGATCTTCGTCAATCGGTTCCTGGCGGATGATGGCGTCGAAGAAATAGCCGCCCTTCGGCATTTTCCCGCTCGCCGGCGCGCTCCGGTCCCCCTCCGGGTAAATCAGGATGTCGCCGTTGTCGTCGCGCGAGATCTGGAAGCCCTCCCCTACCAGGACTTCCAGGCCATCCTCCATCCGCCAGCTTTTCCAGTTTTCGTTGGCGAATCCGAACCGCGTCTTGCGGCGGACCACGCCCTCCACGTCGATCCCCATAGCCTGCTTCAGATCTTCCTCGATCTCGCCCAGCATCTGGCCGGGATCCAAAACCTTCACCGGGTGCTTCTCCAGGCCGTAGTAGTCCCGCAGGGCTGCGACCGAGCTCACGTGAATGCTGCTGACAAAGGTGCTCCCGAAATCCAGGGGCACGCGATCCGGCGGTTGATGCTCGAGCGCTGCCAGGACCCGCTGTCGGCTGGTCATGGTCTCGTTCTAGGAAGGCGTCGAGATGAGTCTCGACGCGGCAGGCAGGAGTGCCTGCGCCACACAAGTCGTCGTGGCGCCAGCTCTCAGCTTGCCGCGTCGGCACTCGTGCCGACGCCTGTCCGGCTTTTTCAGCAGTCTCATTAGAAACTGAACCGCAGGGCAAACTGGAAGGCCCGCGGTCCGCCGCTGCCAAAGACGTTACTGATGCGCGAAGTGGGCTGGCCGAAGCGCGGGCTGTAGAGGTCGCCGGAAAAACCGCCCAGGTTGGCGATGTTGAAAAGGTTGAACACTTCGCCGACGCCGTAAATCCGGTAGCGCTCGCCCAGCCGGATGGTCTTGGTGAGCCGCAGGTCCTGTGAAATGGTGGGGGCTGCCAGTCGGTAGCTCGCGGGGAGCGTGGGGATCGGGCGAATTACCGCTCCCTGGGCGTCACGCGTGCCGGCGTACGTGGCGTTGAATTGTTGCGCCAGGCGCGGGATGTCCTGCTCGCTGATACTGCGGTACACCTGGTTATTGCTGCTGCCCGGCAGCCGGTCGCCGCGCGTGCCGTCCCCGTTATAGTCATAGTTGCCGCCGCCGATGTTAGCGGGCCCCCGGCTGATGGCCTCCGAAATCAACGAGACCTGCACGGCGCCCGGCACATCGATCGTAGCCGCAGCAACCAAACGATGGCGGTGATCGCTGCCTTGCGGGCCAAAGGAGTCTTTCCAGTTGTCGTTGTTGCTCACGCCGGAGCCGAGGAATAACCCGCCGCCGTTCAGCCCCACAAATGACGACAGCGCATAGGAAGCAATGAACTGGTAGCGGTGCGCATAACGTTTTTCGGCCCGCACCAGCAGGGCTTTATAACGCGCCGTCGCCCCGGTCTGATAGAAACCCACGGAAGTGAAATAGGGGTCCACCACGCCCGCCACCCGGCGGAATTTGTTGTAGTCGGCCGAAAAAATCTCGTGGATGGTCTGCTTGAATTCCCCGTCGGCGCTTAACAGGATGCCGTAGGGCAGCTCGCGCTGCACGCCGAGCGTGTAGTGCATCGAGTAGGGCGTGGTGAGGTCAGGGTCCAGGATGCCGCTCGCTGTGCGGTTGGCGTCCAGGTTGGTGAAACTGAGGTCCTCATTGCCCTTGTATTTGACGAACTGCTGCTCGACCGCTCCGCGGATGGAGGGAAGAAACCGCAGCAGGTCGGCGCCGCGGAACGTGGAGGGCCCGCGCACCACGAAGTCGAGCGTCTCCTTGGGGTTCAGCGGGTTCGGCGCCTGCGCCTGGCTCAAAGCAAAATAACCCACCCCGTAGGGCGCCAGGTGAGTGCGCTCGATTAGCCGCACGTTGGTGAACAGTGTGTCGTAATAGATCCCCCACCCGCCCCGGATCGCTGTCTTGCCGCTTTTCCCCGGCGACCAGGCAAAGCCGAACAGCGGCGCCAGGTTGTTCCAGTCGCGCCGGGTCGGGTCGAGCTTCCCGTTCAGGATGCGGGCCAGGCTTTTCGGCTTGGGCAAGTCGTAGCTCACCAGGTTGTCTTCAAACGAATAGCTGAAGGCTTTTGGGCTTGGGCAAGTCGTAGCTCACCAGGTTGTCTTCAAACGAATAGCTGATCCCCAGGCTCAACGTGAAATGCGATCCGAGCTTCGAGCTTGTTGCAAAGTAGAAGCGCGCCCGGTGATTCACGCTGGAACGCTCCGGGTGATAGGGAGGCTGTTCGGGATTGCCGAGGCCGAAAGTGAACCCGGCCAGCGGCAGTTGCAACAGGTCGCCCCGCGTCCGAAAGACCGCCGGGACCGGGATGCCGGCGTCCCGCGCCTCCGCCGGCGAGTACAGGCTGATGCTGGCCGGATACCGGTATTGCCAGGTGCCGCGCCCGCGGTCCCGCTCGAAGGTGGCGCCGTATTTCAACGAATGGCGGCCCACCTGGTGGGAGATGTTGTCGTGCATTTCGAGCCGGCCGAGCAAGGTCGATTGCGGCGAGGTGTCGTCGATGCCGAAGGTCACGTTCGACTGGCGCACCGACGTCGCCGGAATGCCCAGCGCCAGCGCTTCCGGCGTGGGCTTGTAGTAGTTGCTGTACTTGTTGAACTGAATCCGGTAGTCGTTGACAAAACTCGGATTCGCCACTACGTTCCAGTTGAACAGGTACTGGTCGGCGGAATTCTGGTTGATGCGCTGGTTCTCAGGCAGGCTCCCGCCCGCGCTGCCCCGATTGCCGTCGCGCGAGTAGCGCAGGTTCATGCGGTGGCGCTGGCCGAGGTTCCAATCGAGCTTATGCGTCTGGAGCATCACGTCGAACGGCTCTTTCTTGATGACGTTGAACGAGGTCAGCTCGACGTTGTTGGCGATGAGCGGGGCGACGCCGCGCTGCCGCGTGCGG
>JACQDI010000176.1 GCA_016201195.1 Acidobacteriota bacterium
CGGGCTGCTGGCGATCGGGGCGGCGGTGGCGGCGGTGGTGGGCGCGCGGCTCTACATCTGCACCCCTGCCGGGCGGCTCCACTGGGACCGCCTGCGGCTGCGTATCCCGCTTTTGGGCGAAGCGCTGCGCAAGGCCGATACGGCGCGGTTCGCCCGTTCCATGTCCACGCTGGTCGAGAGTAGCGTGCCGTTGGTGCAGTCCATCTCCATCGCCCGGGCCATCCTCGCTAACAAGATCATCGCCCAGTCGCTCGACGCAGTCGCCCAGGGCGTCAAACGCGGCGAAGGCATCGCCGGGCCGCTACGCCGCGCCGGGCAGTTCCCGGCCCTGGCCGGCCACCTGTTGAGCGTCGGCGAGGAAACCGGACGCCTGGACCAGATGTTCGCCCGCATGGCCGATATTTACGAAAAAGATACCCGCGACGCCATCAAGCGCTTCACTTCGCTCTTTGAGCCGCTGGTGATCCTCTTCATGGGAGTGGTAGTTGGCGCTATGATTCTCAGTATCATGCTGGCCATTACCAGCATTAACGAAATAGCGATGTAAGGGACTACCATGAGAACCCGAAAACAAAACCGGCGGCGCGGCATCACCCTGATTGAGATGCTGGTGGTAATCACCATCATCGCCCTGTTCACCGCAGTGGCCTACCAGCGGCTTTCGCCCTCGGTGGACAAGGGCCGCATCACGGCGGCGCGCACCCAGATCGAGTCGTTCGCCGGCGCGCTGCAAACCTATCACATCGACACCGGGCGGTTCCCGACCACCGAAGAGGGCCTGGCCGCCATCCGCCCCTACTTGACCAAGGACATCCCCAACGACCCCTGGGGCAACCCGTATGCGTACAAGTATCCCGGCGAGCACGGGCCGGAGCCGGACCTCATCTGCTACGGCGCCGACGGCAAGCCCGGCGGCGAAGGGGTCAATGGGGATATCGTGAGCTGGAAGTGAAACAGGTGTCAGGTGCCGGGTGTCAGGTGTTAGGGCGGAAATCGCGTGGGATTACGCTGCTCGAATTGTTAGTCGCCATGGCGATTGCCGGGATGATTCTGGCGATCTCGTTTCCCTCCGCCACCGCGGGGATCGATGGAGTTCGCTTGCAGGCGGCAGGACGGCGCGTGGCGGCCTTTCTCAACGTGGCCCGCGGCCGGGCGGACCGGGAGCAGTTGCCGGTGGAGATTCTCATTGACCTGGACGCCAACCGGATGAGCGCGGTGACCGCCGACGGCCAATGGGAGCGCAGCGTGGACCTGGGCCAGGGCGTGCGCATCGCCGCCGTGCTGCCGGAGGCGGAATCGCGCTCGCGGCGCTTCCTGGTGCTTCCCGGCGTCCCCCCGCCGCGGTTCTTTGTCCAGCTCGACTCGAGCCGCGGCCGCTCGCTCAGGGTGGGGGTTGATCCCCTCAGTGGGACGCCGCAGATCGAGGATTCCAAGCGATGAGCCGGAAACGCGGCTTCACCCTGCTCGAGATGATCGTCGCCACGGCGCTGATGTCCATCTCCGTGGTGGGTTTGCTTTCGCTGCTCTCGGGCACGCTGGCCAACGCCGCGCGCATCAAGCAGTATGACCGCGCGGCCATGCTCGCCCGCACCAAGATGAACGAGCTGCTGGTCCTTGCGCCGCTGCCTTTGGGCCAGCCGCTCGCCGGCCAGTGGGACGAGAGCACCGGCTGGACCGCGCGGGCCGAGCCGTTCGAGCGTCCCCCCGGGCCGGGCTCCGCCACGGTTCTACTGGTGCGCATCAACCTGGAAGTCTGGTGGAAAGCGGATGACCGGCGCAAGTCGGTCACCCTCGAGGGATTCCGCCAGGTCTTCCTTCCGCCCGAGGGGCAGCGGTGAGAATCAAACCCAACGCCGGCCTCACCCTCCTCGAAGTGCTGGTCGCCGTTTCCCTGCTTAGCCTGCTTTCGGTGGCCATTCTCACCGCGCTGCGCACCGGCGCCATGGCCTGGGAGAAGACCAACACCAACCTGATGCTCGATCGCCGGATCGCTTCCGCCAACGCCATCTTTCACGCCGAGCTGGAAGGCATCTTCCCGGCTTGGGCGCAGGCCCGCCCCGCCGGCCCCAATGCCCCCTCCACGTTCCTGTTTTTCCAAGGTCAGCCCGAGTCGATGCGCTTTGTGACCTCCTACTCGCTGGAGGCCGGGCCGCGCGCCGGCTTGCGTCTGGTCGAACTGCAGGTCACGCCGGCGGAGCGGGGCAAGCGCGTGCTCCTCAATGAGCTGCCCTTCGAAAGCCCGCGCGCCGCCGGGCGGGTGGTAACCGGCGTGCTGAACGATGGCCCCGAGGGCCGGCCGCGCCTGGTGTTCGCCCCCATCCTCGCTCAGCCCACCTCGTTCGTGATTGCGGACGAGCTGGAAGGCTGCACCTTCTTCTACCTCACCGAGGACTCGCTCAACGAACGGGCGCGCTTTGTCCCCGTTTGGACGCGGATCGATCGGTTGCCAGCCGCCGTCTCGGTTCAACTGATCCCCCGGCGGGACTCGGCCCGGCTGCGGGCAGTCTCCGTAGTTGTGCCCATCCGCTCCACGATGTTGTCGCCATGAAAAAACAGTAGGCAGAAAAATCGCCATGAAGACCGCAGGCAGTAGACAAAAGGCAGTAGCCAGAAAAGAGCGCGGAGGGGCGTTGCTGGCGGTGCTGTGGCTGAGCGCGGCTCTGTCGGCGATTGCCTTTACCCTGGCCATCACTGTGCGCGCCGAGCTGGAGCGCGCCTCGAGCGCGCTCGACGCGGCCCGGGCCTACTACCTGGCCGAGGGCGCCATCGAGCGGTTCCTTTACCAGTTGAGCTATTCCACGATGGGCGGCGCGGCGGAGCCCGCTCCGGGGGGCTTCCGGCACGGCCAGCGGCGGATGCGCTGGGAGCTGGCCACCGGCGGCGTCGATTTGGAGATTATCGGCGAGAGCGGCAAGCTGAACGCATACGCCACCGAGCCGGCTATTCTGGCCCGGGCCTTCGCCTTTTCGGGAGTCGAGCCGGGCCGGGCACAGCAGATTGCTGCCGGCATCGTTGCCCGTCGCCAGGCCAATCTTTCCGCCGAGTCGTCTTTTTCCTCCTCCCTGCCGTCTTTTCTACAGTTGGAGGATCTGTTGACGGTAAGCGGCATGACGCCGGACATCTACTACGGCTGGTGGGACCGCGACCAGGGACGCCTGGTGGAGCGTGGCGGGGTTTCGCGTTACCTCACCCTGCTCGACGGCGGCAGCGCGGTCAATGTCAATTACGCCGCCCCGGCCGTACTGCGGGCGGTGGGGGTGCCGGAAGGCGCCATCATGGCCATCCTCGAAGCCCGTGAAGCGCGGGTGATCGACGACGCCGGCCGTTTTGGGGTCGGGTCGCTGGCCGGCGGTATGGCCTTGGCCGGCGGAGGCTCTGCCGCTTACACCGTGCGCGCCACCGCACAGTTGAAAGGGCGGCCCGTGCGCCGCACGGTGGCGGCGCTGATTCGCTTCGGCCGGGACCGCTTCGAACCCCCGCTGGGGGTCGTCCGCTGGTATCCGGCGGCCAACTGAACCATGTTCTGGAATCCTCTCCTGACTCTGGGCTCGGGCGTGGGCATTGAGATCCGCGGCGAGGATCTCTCCGTCGCCCTGGTCCGGTCGCGCTGGAAAGGGGTGACCGTCGCCGGCCACACTCTCCTTCGCGATTTCCGCCGCCGTCCGGCGGCCGAGTGGGGCGAGGAGTATCACGCTTTTCTGCGCAGCCACGGGTTCCGGGAGCTGGCGGCCACCCTGGCCCTGCCCCGCAGCGAGGTGATGGTGCGGCTGCTGAGCCTGCCGGCCGTGGCCGCCGGTGCCGACCTGGCCTCCGCCGTCCGCTTCCAGATCGACTCGCTCCATCCCTACGGCGAGGACAATGTGTATTACTCCTTCTCTCCGCTGGGCGGCTCGGGCACGGCGGAGGTGGCGGTGGTCCTCGCCCCTCGTCCCGGGGTCGACGGCTATGCCGATTTGTTCGAGGAAGCCGGAGTCAAGCTGCGCGCCATGACCGTGGCCGCCGCCGGTTACTACGGCGCTTCCCGCCTGATCCGCCGCCGCCCTCCGGAGCCGTTTCTGCTCGTCGACCGCTACGATTCCACCTTCGAGTTGTATGGGGAAAGCGAGACGCGGCCCTTTTTCAGCGCCGCGTTCGACTCCCGCGTGATGCCGCTCGAGAAGGCCGTGGCCGCCGCCGCTGCCGAGCTGCGGTCGGTGGAGCAGCCCGCGTCGGTCGAGCAGACCCTGGGCAGCCCGCTCCAGGCTCCGGAGGAATTCCATTTGAGTCGCGACGCCTCGGCGTTTGTCACCGCCCTGGCCGCGGCCTGCCCGCGCTGGGGCTGGCGCGCCAACCTGCTGCCGCCCGCCCGCCGCAGCTCCAGCTCGCGCTGGCCGCTG
Organism: Acidobacteriota bacterium; assembly: GCA_016201195.1. GTDB lineage: Bacteria > Acidobacteriota > Terriglobia > Bryobacterales > JACQDG01 > JACQDI01. The sequence continues at coordinate 4,377 of JACQDI010000176.1, forward strand.
GCCGCCACCGCCGCCGCCGCGGTCGCCGTGGCCGCCGTCGCCCTGTCGTTGTGGGTGCGCGGCCCCGTCCAGGATGCTCGCTACGCCCGCGAGCTGGCTCGCCAGATCAAGCTGCTGGAAGCAGTGGAGCGGGAAACGCGGGGGCTCGAACGCCAGGCGCAAAAGGCCCGCGCCCGCCGCGAACAACTGGAGGCCTTCCGCCGCCGCGCCGAGTCCGACGTGGCCCTGGTTACGGAAATCTCCCGCCGTCTGCCCAAGAGTGTCTGGCTGAACAGCATGGAGATCACCGAGGACAGCGTCCAACTGGGAGGCCAAGCCGAGGCGGCCGCCCCCTTGCTCGGCCTGCTCGATTCCTCCGGTGTGCTCACCGGATCATCCTTCGCCGGCTCCATCACCCGCAATGAAAACCGGGAGGGCTTTCGCATCCGTGCCGCCCGGCGTGCGCAGGCGGTTCCGCGACCGGTTTCGCCGCCGGCCCCCCACGCCGGGGGACACACAGGGAACTAGACATGCCCTCCCTCACCCAACGCGATCGCCGGGCGCTGCTCCTGCTGGCCGGGGCCGTAGTAGTAGTCCTGGTTTTGCAGTTCGGCCTGCCGTCCCGGGCCGAGCCGGAGGTCGCCGTCTCCTCTTCCATCCCCGCGGCCGAACTCCGGCTCCGGCGGCTGCAGGAGGTAGCCAGGCAGAAACCGCGCGCCGCCGCCGAGTCCGAAGCCGCCGCCCGCGCCCTGGCCGAGACCGAGAAGGGATTGCTGCGAGGTACAACACCCGCGCAGGCCTCCGCCGAAATGCAGCCGCTGATGAAAGAGTTGCTCCGCGCCCAGGGCATCAACATGCAGTCTTCCGAATTCATGGCCGTCAAGCCGGTGGGAGAGGATTACGCGCAAGTGCCCCTGGCGCTCAGCTTCAATTGCGCCATCGAGCAGTGGGTCAACCTGATGGCCGCCATCCGCAATGCCCCGCAAGTGCTGTCGACCCTGGATCTGCGCCTCGGTATCGCAGACCCGAAGAACAAGCTGATTCAGGTGCGGATGATCGTGGCCGGTTATATCCCCGCCTCGCTCGTGGCCTCCGCCAAAGGAGTGGCCGGAATATGAGGCGCAAGCTGCTGGCGGGCAACCTGGCGTTGCTGGCCCTGGCCGGCGCCGGCTTGTGGAAGCTGCGGGTCGACTATCGGCGCGCCCGGGAGCGGTACCGCATCCTGAGCCCCGCGCCGGCCGGGCGCAACGACCTCCCGCCGCCCGCGCCGGCCTCTGCCCCCGCGCCCGTGCAGCCGGCGGCCTACCTGGACGCGGCGGCAAACTACGTGTTCAGCCCGGACCGCAATCCCACGGTAGTCGTGGAGCCTCCCAAGGTGAAGCCCCGCCCCACACTGCCCCTGTTGTTCGGGGTCATGAGTCTGGGCGGCGGCCCCATCGCCATCATGGCCGAAAAACAGAATGCGCCCCACAAGACCGTGCGCCTCGGCGAGATGATCGGGGAGTTTAAGCTGCTGGGCGTGGACAAGGATGCCATCAGCCTGGAGTGGGATGGCCAGGCCATCCAAGCGCACGTCTCCGACGTGCTGGTGCGGCCCTCGGCGGCCGAAGGCGGCGGCTCCACCACTTCGGCCGCCGCTGCTCCGGCCGCAGGCGGAGCCGGCGCTACCCTGATGAACACGGCCGCTTCGGGGCGGCCCGGCGAGTACATCATCGGCGGTCCCACCCAGACCGCCAGCGGCACCATCTATACCTCCCCGCCGGGCGACACCGCGCCTCACGGCGCCGTCTATCAGGGCAAGCGCAAGGTAGTCCGGCAGACCCCCTTTGGGACCCAGTCCTGGTGGGAAGACGTCAGGTAATAGGAGACTCACTTGAAACTCGCCATACTGACATTACTGATAGGGTTGCCCCTGGCGGGTGAAAACCCCAAGCCGGCCGAGAACCCCCAGCCGAAAGCCTCGGCCAAGCGCGTGGTTGAGACCCCGTTCGGGCCTTCGCTCCGCGGTGCGCCGGCGCCGCGCCGTCCGGCGGATCACTCCCTGGTGAAGGTGGAGGAAAGGGGAGACGTGGTGATCTTCCGCCGCCAGACGCCGTTTGGCGATCAGGTCTGGCAGCGCCGGCGCGCCGAGTTGACCCCTGTCGAAAAGGAAATGATCGCTGCCCAGGACCGCCCGGCGGGTCCGGCCGCCCAGAGGTAACCAGAATGCGGATGAGGGTTTTCCAGATCTTCGGTTTAGCTTGCTCCCTGGTGGCGGCGCAGCAGCCCGCGCCGCAGCAAAAGGCCCCGGCGCCCCCCGCACCACAGCACAGCCCCGCGCCGCAGCACCCTGCTCCGGCCCCCGGTCACAGCCCGGCTCCCGCGCGCCCGCCGGCAACCCCGGCCCACCAGCCGGCACAAACACCGCCAACCCAGGCGCCGCCCGCGGCCGCCCCCGCACCGGCCGCGCCTCCGGCCGAAGCCCCAGCGCCGGTGGCGCCGGCCAAGCCCGCGCCCCAGGCGCCCGCCGCCGTCCCCCCTGCCGCGCCCGCTCCGGCCGCGCTCGCTGTCCCGGCTCCCGCCGCCGCCGGGCTGAACCTGGTCGGCGCCACCTTGCAGGAAGTCATCGACATCCTGGCCCGCCAGTTGAAGATGAACTACATCCTCGATCCCGGCCTCCGCGGCACGGTAACAATCAATACTTACGGAGAACTCCAGCTCCCCGACCTGATGCCCCTGTTGCAGACCATCCTGCGCATGAACGGCTTCACCGCCGTGCAGGTGGGCAATCTCTATCACATCGTGCCGGCCAAGAACGCCGCCCGGCTCCCCATCTCTCCCCAGGGCGATCCCAACAAGCCCCTCCCCGAAGACGAGCGCATGGTGCTCAACCTGGTGCCCCTGCGCTACGTCACCGCGGCGGACATCGCCAAGATCCTCCAGAATTTTCTGGGCGACGGGGCCCAGATGATGGTCCTCGACACCGGCAACTTGTTGCTCATCGAGGACAACAGCCGCAACATGCGCCGCACCATGGAATTGCTGTCCCTGTTCGACAACGAGACCCTGGCCAACCAGCGCGTCAAGCTCTACGAGATCAAGAACAGCCAGGCCTCCATGCTGGCCAAGGAGCTGGATTCCATCTTCGCCGCCTACGCGATGTCGGACAAAAGCTCGGCCATCAAGTTCCTGCCCATCGAGCGAATCAGCTCGCTGATGGTGGTCAGCCCCAACCCCAACGTCTTTGACGAGGTCAAGAAGTGGGTGGAGAAGCTCGACAAAGCGGTGACCGTCGGCGGCATTCAGAATTTCATTTATAAGGTGCAGTACGGCACAGCCGACCAGTTGGCGAGTACGATCATGATGCTCTACGGCTACAGCGGCGGCTACGGCGGCGGCTATGGCGGTTACGGGGGCTACGGCGATTACGGCGGCTATGGCGGCGGCTATGGCGGCTATGGCGGTGGCTACGGCGCCGGCTATGGCGGTGGCTACGGCGCCGGCTACGGCGGCCGCGGCATCCCCGGTGGTGGCGGGATGGGCGGCCGCGGCTACGGCGGGTACGGCGGCGGCGGCGCGGGATACATCCAGGTCCCCCTGGCGGCGCCCCCTCCGTCCGTTCCGGGCGGGACCACCGCCAGCCCCCCGCCGGTCGGCTCTGCTCCGGCCGCAGCCGGCGGGTCGGCCGACAGCACCGGCACCTACCTGGGCGCGCAGGCGCTGGCTACCTCGGCCACCGGCATCGGCGGCTCCGCCGTGCGCATCGTGCCCGATGTGATCAACAACGTGATCATCGTGCAGTCCACCCAGCAAGAGTGGGAGATCATTCGCAAGACCCTGCGAGAGCTCGACGTCGCCCCGCGCCAGGTGCTGATTGACGCCCAGATCTACGAGGTGACCCTCACCAACGCTTTCTCCAGCGGCGTCAGCGCCTATCTGCGCCAGCGGGGCAGCAATGACGGCGGCTCCCTGTCGACCCGCCAGCTCATCGGCGGCTTCTCCAGCGGCGGAGTGCAGGCCCTGAGCATCGGAACCCTCATCGGCCAGACTCGCGAGCTGGTCGCCTTTCTGCAAACGCAAGCCAGCTATGGCCGTACGAAAGTGGTTTCGGCGCCCTCGGTGATCGCCACCGACAACCTGGCCGCCTCCATCAACGTGGGCACGGAAATCCCCGTGCTGACCTCGCAGGGGCTGGTGGGCGGCGCGCAGGCGGGCGGCACGTCGCTCTTTACCAACACCGTGGCCAACCGCAGCACCGGCGTCATCCTCAGTATTACTGCGCGCGTCAACGCCACCGGCATCGTGACCATGATCATCAACCAGGAAGTGTCTTCGCCCCAGGCCCCCGCCGCCGGCGGCATCCAGTCTCCCAGCATTTCTAAGCGCAACGTGCAGACGCAGGTCACGGTCGAGGACGGCAGCACCATCGCCATCGGTGGCATCATGCAGGAAAACGACCTGTACTCGAACGCGCGCATCCCGCTGCTCGGCAGGATCCCCGTGCTCGGCGCGGCCTTCGGCTCTACGTCTATTACCAAGACCAAGACGGAGCTGATCATCCTGCTCACCCCGCGCGTCATCTACGACGAGAATGAAATGCTGGACAGGAGCGAGGAGCTGCGCACCCGCCTGAAGACGGTCCGGAAAATGATGCGCGCCGAGTAGGGCGGGTCCCCCGACCTGCGGCCGCCCCCCCCGGCCGACCATACCCGAGCCGGCCAGGGGGCCACCCTACCCGGGTCCGCCGGGCGCCCATTCAGCCCCCTACCCACAGTACTTTTAAAAAAAACACTTGACCTGGCTTCGGAAAAATGTTACATATCCCACTTACCGGTTGTCGGGCCGTGGAAGTGCAGAGGGTGGGGGGTGTGCCCTGCCTACGGCCTGTGAGGTGTTTTTTTTGAATTTTTTACTTGACACCGGGGTAGGTGAATGGTATTAAGATACTTACCGCTGTTTTCGGCGGTGACGCAGTCTTTTAGACTTTCCCGCGAGCACAGAGCCTTTGTAAGGCAGGAGGTGAACTGACTTTCCAGCCGGCTGGGGCTGAGTGCGCGTGCAAGGCAGGCCGGTCAATTTCTTTTTCTTCCTCCGCCCGACACGGGGGAAATGAAGTTTTTTGGATTCACGGTTTTCAGGTTTGAGATTCGGCTGTACGGTTCAGGTTGAAGAAGAGGAACTTCACCGATCCAAAATTTTTTGCGAGACAAAGGAGAAAGAAATGGCAGCTTTTAAGAAGAGTTTTCTGGTGCTGGCCGTAGCGTTGTTGGCTCTGGCCGGCGCCAGCGGCACGGCCTACGCGCAGCACCCGTTCGGCGGGCTGGTCTCCTGCGTAGCGACCGCCGCCCCCACCCAAGTGCGCGCGGAAGGCATCGCCGAGATCATGGGCGACATCCTGATGGCGTGCACGGTGCAAGGGACCTTGCAGAACCTCCCGGCGTTCATCCTGACCAACTTCAACGTGACGCTGAACGTCAACGTTACCAACAACAACAACTTCCCGGCTCCCTCCAGCAGCTCGGTCACCGATGCGGTTCTGATCGTGGACGAGGTCGCTGGCACCCCGACCGACCCGGGCACTCCGTCCGGCACGCCGATTAGCCCCACGGTGCCGTTCCCGCAGTATGGCCGCCGGGTGGGTAACACCGGCTTAGTCTGGAACGGAGTCAACTTCCCGGTTCCCGGCGTCCTCTACACTTGCGCCACGGGCACCTGCACCAATCCCGGTCCGACTACCATCCGCATCAGCAACATCCGTGGGAACGTCAGCCAGCTCGGTATTCCGACCGGTGACGCGGTGTTCCCGTCGGCGCAGGTGACGGCCTTCCTGTCGGTGACGGGCACCACGAACGTCACCATCACCAATAACGTGCTGAACGTGGCCACCCCGTTCCTGGGCTTGGTGGTTGGGTACGAGGTTGAGTCAGGGCCCCCGATCGTCAAGCTGCAGTGCGTGAGCCAGAACATCGACGGTGACGGCGACATCGCCAACTGCGGTGGCACTTGTGGCACCGGCACGAAAGTGAAGAACCTCCACCCTGCGGCTAACGATGACTTAGCCGCGGCGGGCGGCAACTCTTTTGTGATCCGTATCACCGAGGGCTTCGCAACCGCCTTCAAGACCCTTGGCTCGCCGACGGACTTTCCGGGCTTGACCCAGGTGGAGGCCGGCTACAACACGCCGAGCTCCAACTGCTTCTCGCCCGGTGGCCTCTGCGGCGGCGCAACCCAGGGGACGCGCTTCCTCATCCGCTTCTACAACGTTCCCAACGGCCTGCGGATCGGCGTGCCTAACGCCGTCTGGGGCAACGGCAAGCTGAAGATCTTCCGGGTCTCCAACGCCGACGCGCGGGGCATCGGTCAGTTCCAGACGGCCCTCGCCCCCAGCGTGGAGCTATCGATCTCGGGCGGCTTCGGATACGTCGTATATGAGGTCGTAGACGACAATCCGTTTGCCAACGAGCGCGTCAAGATACCGGTGACCGTGGGTTACAAGGCCAATACGCCGAGTGACCTGCCGGCCGTCGGCACCATGCAGGTA
>JACQDI010000177.1 GCA_016201195.1 Acidobacteriota bacterium
ACCCGCGCCACCGTTTTCAGCACCACCCACGAACTGCTGAAAGTATCCTCCGCCGTGGCCGCGTCGGACGTGGCCATCCCGGCCGGTTTCCGGCAGAAGTAAGGCGGCGGCGCTCACCCCATGGCCCACACCGCGGATGTAGTCATCATCGGCGCGGGGATCGTGGGTTCGAGCGTCGCCTATCACCTCACCGAAGCAGGCTGCAAAAACGTCCTGGTGCTCGAGCGGGAGACCCGGCAGGGGCTCGGCTCGACCGGCAAGAGCATGGGCGGCGTGCGGGCGCAGTTCGCGACCGACGTCAACATCGGCATGTCGCTCTACTCCATCCCTTTCTTTGACCGCTTCGAGGAAGCGACCGGGCATCCTTCCGGCTACAAAGCGCACGGCTACCTCTTCATGGCCACCCGCCCCAGCCACATGGAGTATCTCCGCGCTAACCGCGAGCGGCAGGTGGCGCTGGGGCTGAAAGGAGTCGAACTGCTCGAGCCCGGCGACATCGTGAGGATGCTTCCGCAACTGCGCGCCGACGACATCGTGGGGGGCAGCTTTTGCCCGACCGACGGCTTCGTCGATCCCCACCTCGTCATGTCCGGCTTCATGGCCCGCGCTCTCGAGTGCGGCGCGACCCTGTGGCGGGAGGCCGAGGTGACCGGCATCGAGGTGGACGGTGACGCGGTCGCCGGTGTGCGGACGACCCAGGGCCCGGTGGCCACCCGCACCCTCGTCAACGCTGCCGGGCCGTGGGCCAGCCGGGTGGCGCAGATGGCCGGCGTGGACCTGCCGGTCGAGCCGTTGCGCCGCATGCTCGTACCTACCGAGCCGTTCCCCGGGCTGCCCGAGAAGCTGCCCATGGTGATCGACATGTCCACCGGCTTCCACTTCCGCCGCGAGGGGGTGGGACTGCTGCTCGCCTGGGCCGACCCCGATGAAACCCCCGGCTTCAAGACCAGCTTTGACCCGGCCTTCATTGAGAAAATCCTGACCCACGCCGCGAACCGCGTTCCGTGCTTCGCCGAGCTGGCGGTGAATCCGAAGCGCTGCTGGGCGGGAATGTATGAGGTAACCCCGGACCACCACGCCATCCTGGGGCCGGCGCCCGGCGTGCGCGGGCTGTTTCTTGCCAACGGCTTCAGCGGCCACGGCGTCATGCACTCGCCCGCCACCGGACGCCTCACCGCGGAGTGGATCCTCTACGGCGAGCCCCGCTTGCTCGACGCGAGGCTGCTGGGCGCCGGCCGCTTCGCCGCCGGGCGCCTGCTCGAGGAAACGGCGGTGCTGTAGAGGGATCGTGGAACGTGGATCGTGGATCGTGGGCTCCGGGGCCTCGGGCCCACGGTCTGCGATCTACCGTCAGTTCAAGAACAGGGTGCGGTACAGGGTATCCCGTTGCTTGGGGACGAACCCGGCGTCGCGGATCAGGCGGCGCAGGTCCTCTTCGGTGGCGTGGTTGTGGGCGCCCGCCGCGCTGACCACGTTCTCTTCGAGCATCACGCTCCCCACGTCGTTGCCCCCGAAGCGCAGCCCGAGCTGGACCATCTTCAGTCCCTGGGTCACCCAGGAAGACTGGATGTTCTCGATGTTGTCTAGGTACAGCCGCGAGATGGCGAGGGTCTTCAGGTATTCGACCGCCGTGGCGTCTTCCTTGACGAAATGGCCGAGCGAGGTGTTCTCGCGCTGGAAGGTCCAGGGGATGAACGCCGTGAAGCCGCCGGTCTCCTCCTGGATGCGGCGGACGATCTCCAGGTGGTTCACCCGCTGCTCGCAGGTCTCGTTGACGCCGAACATCATGGTCGCCGTGGTGCGCATGCCGAGCTGGTGGGCGGTGCGGTGCACGTCGATCCACTCCTCGACCGAGCACTTGAGGCGGCTGATGCGCCGGCGCACGTCGTCATCCAGGATCTCCGCGCCGCCGCCGGGGATCGAATCGAGGCCCGCGTCGCGCAGCCGGGCGATGGTGTCGCGCAGGCTCAGGCCACTGACTTCGGCGATGTTGGTCACTTCCGGCGCCGAGAGCGCATGCAGGTGAATCGGGTACCGCGCCTTGATCGAGCGGAACAGGTCCTCGTACCACTCGATCTTCAGGTCCGGATGGAGCCCGCCCTGCATCAGCACGCCGGTGCCGCCCAGGTCGATGGTCTCCTGGATCTTTTGGAAAATGACCTCCTTGGGCAGGATGTAGCCTTCCGGGCTGCCCATGGGCCGGTAGAAGGCGCAGAAGCTGCAGTACTCGGTGCAGAAATTCGTGTAATTGATGTTGCGGTCGATGATATAGGTAACGACGCCCTCGGGATGGAATCTGCGGCGAAGCGCGTCGGCGGCCATGCCGATGCCGATCAGGTCATCGCTTTCGAACAAATCGCCGGCTTCCTGTGGGGTCATGGGATCACATCGCCATCGCCGGCTCGTCCAGCATCTCGAATGACGTTTTGCGCGGCGCCAACCCCAGCTCCGCGGCGTATTCCAGGAACAGGGTCAGCCCGCGGATTTCCGGCTCGCCCCACTCATAGCGAATGTTGCGAGAGAGGTAATCGCGGGCGCGATCGACCGCAATGCCGCGCGCGGGGGCCTCGGTCTCGGCGATCTGGTCGATGTGGGCGAGGCCGTACTGCCGCGAGGCCTGGAAAATGGCGGCCAGGTCGGGATCAGCGGCCGGGCGTCGCACCGCCCATACTGCAAAGACCATCGGCAGGCGGGTGAGGCTCACCCACTCCGCGCCCAGGTCGTAGAGCCGCACGCCGTCCGGCACGCCCTTCTCCAGCCGCAGCGCCGGATCGCCGATGATCAGCGCCGCGTCGGCGAGATCCAGCATTTCTTCCAGCAGCGGCGGGTAGGGACGCACCTTGACCGCCCGGTGGTACTTGCGGGCCAGCACCACCTGGGCCAGGGCAACGGAGGTGCGGGAGCCGGTATCGGCTGCAAGACTCTGCACGTCTTCAATCGGTTTCCGGCAGGCGAGCAGGACGCTTCCCACCGCCTCCCGGCAACTCAGCGAACAGCCGGGAATTACCACCAGGTCGCTCTGCGTGGCCAGCTCGATGGCGGGAGGCAGTCCGATCTCCGCCTGGCCCAGACGGAGCAGATCAGCGCACTCCGACGGCAGGCGAAAGCTCAAGTCCAGAAGATCCTTTTGTTGTCCGTGCAGAAAGCCCCACACCAGCGGGAGCGTGTTTAGATAGCTGACGGCACACACGCGCGGTTTTGATGGCATAGGTTCAAGAAAGCATCAGAAAGCTGATTGTAGCAGGAAACGGCTTGCTTTCGCCCGGCGCCTATTGCTACCCTCAGAATTCGGGCTGCCCGATGGCAAACCCTGCCGGCAGCCAGGAAGCGCAGCTTCACTGGCTGGCGCTGCACCTGGTTCCAGGCCTCGGAACCGGCAATGCAGTCAAGCTGATTCGCAAGCTGGGAACCCCGCAAGCCGTTTTCCATTCATCGGTGCCGGAGCTGGAAAGCTGCGGCCTGCGGGCGGCCGTGGCGCAGAGCATCGTCTCGGGCGTTGCGTTCGAAGAGGCGGCGGCAGAGGCGGACAAGATCCGGGCCGCAGGCGTGGAGATCATCACCCTCCACGACCCGCGCTATCCGGAGACGCTGAAGGAAATTTACGATCCGCCGCTTGTGCTTTACGCGCGCGGGCGGGCCGATCTGCTGGGGTCGTTTCAGATCGCGGTGGTCGGCTCGCGCCGCCCTTCCCCCTACGGCACGGCGGTAGCCGAGCGGCTGAGCGGAGAGCTGGCGGCGGCCGGGCTGGTGATCAGCAGCGGCATGGCGCGGGGCATCGATACGGCCGCGCACCGTGGCGCGTTGCGAGCCGGCGGAGACACGATCGCCGTTCTGGGGTGCGGCATCGACGTGGTGTACCCGTCGGAGAACCGTAAGCTGGCGGCGGAAATTGCGGAGAAAGGACTGCTCGTTTCCGAGTTCCCCATGGGGGCAACGGCGTTTCCGCAGAACTTTCCCATCCGCAACCGGATCATCAGCGGGCTGAGCGCGGGGGTGATGATCGTGGAGGCGGCGCAATACAGCGGCTCGCTGATTACCGCGCGGCTGGCGCTCGACCAGGGCCGCGAGGTTTTCGCCGTGCCCGGCAGCATCGTTTCCAAGCTGAGTTGGGGAACGAACATGCTCATCAAGCAGGGCGCCACGCTGGTGCAGGAATGGAAGGACGTGGTCGAGGCGCTGCCCACCCCGGTGCGGCGGATGATCCTCGAGGCGCAGCAGGAAAAGCTGGCGGCCGTTGCAGTTAGCGCCGGCGCTGAATCCTCCGGCGCGATTGCAGCATCTCTGTTGGAGGCAGGCTCGAAACCGGATGGCGGCCTTCCGCCGCTCGAGCGCCGGCC
>JACQDI010000178.1 GCA_016201195.1 Acidobacteriota bacterium
CCTACGGCCACGGGAAGAAGTATCTTCCGAAACCTATTCCCGCGGGAACGCTAATGATGGACGGCTTCAGCGTGGAATATATCTATGAGAACGACATTCACCTCGATTACAGCCAGCTCTACCTGCACCCACGCGCGCTGAAGACGCTGCAAAACGGCCAGTGGTACGTGATTTTCGGCGAAAAGGGGGCGGTGCATCTGACCCACGAAAATGGGATCCTCTACGAGCACCACGCCGAGCAGGCGCGCCCGCTGCTGACCCCAGCCCTCCAGCAGGCCAAGGAAAACGCCATGAGCGAGTTCTACGCCTGCATCCGCGAGAACCGGAAGCCCTTCGCCGGCATCGAGGTGGCGGCCACCGCCGCGCTCACTGCGATTATGGGTCGCGAGGCGATCTACAAGGGCCGCAGCGTGACGTGGAAGGAGCTGGGAGTGTCGGTGTGATTGACGATTGGCCATGTTCCAGGCGTTCTTTCTGTTTCTTCTCAGCGCGGATCTGATCCTGCACAACGGGAAAATCGTGACCGTCGATGCGAAGTTTTCCGTTCACGAGGCGGTGGCGGTGGAGGCGGGGAAGATCTCTCGCGTCGGAGACAACACGACGGTGCTGGCGGAGCGGGGACCGAAGACCGAGGTGATCGACCTTCAGGGCAAGACGGTGGCGCCCGGCTTGATCGACAGCCACGTCCACGCGGTCGAGGCGGGGCTGAGCGAGTTTCGTGGGGCGCTGCCGCCGCTCGGCTCCTTTGCCGCTATCCAGGAGTACATCCGCAGCCAGGCCCGCAAGACGCCGAAGGGCCAGTGGATCATCGTCCCGCGCACGTTTCCCACCCGCCTGAAGGAAATGCGCATGCCCACGCGCGAGGTGCTCGACGTGACCACCGAGCATCCGGTGATGTTCGACGCGAGCTACGTGGTGGTGGCCAACTCGCTTGCCCTGAAGATCTCCGGCATCACCCGCGACACCCCGAATCCGCCCGGCGGCGTGATCGTCAAAGACGAACACGGCGAGCCGAACGGCATCCTGCGCAATGCGCAGTCGCTGCTCCAGGTTCCGCGCGCCGGCCAGGCCTTCACCGAGCAAGAGAAGCTTCAAGCGCTCGAGCAGATGTTGAAGCGATACCTGGCCGCCGGCTTGACCTCGATCGGCGAAGGAGCCGCCGAAGCCGAGGACATCGCCCTGTACCGAAAGCTCAAGGCCCAGAACCGCCTGCCGGTCCGGGCCGTGCTGATCTGGTGGCTCGATGGCCAGCGGCCTTTGGATGAGCTGATCCGCGAAATCCGGTCTGCGCCCTACACCACCAACAGCGGCGACAACTGGCTGAAGTTTGGCGCGTTCAAGGTGAACGTGGACGGCGGCATGACCATCGGAACCGCCTACCAGCGCAGCCCGTACGGCCCGTTCGGCCGTCAGCTCTACGGCCAGACCGACCCCACCAATCGCGGCCAGCTCTTCGTGGCTCCTGAGAAGCTCCTCGCTGTGTTCCGCGAGGCCCGCGCCAAAGGCTGGTCGCTGACGGCCCACGCCCAGGGCGGGGGAGCGGTGGACGTCTTTCTCGACGCGATGGAGGCGCTCAACCGCGAGCGTCCCATCGCCCCGTCGCGGTCACATCTGATTCACGCCAGCTTTCAGAGCGCGGAGGCTATCGCCCGGGCGAAGAAGCTGGGTATTCAAGCCGACGTGCAGGCGGCTTGGCTCTACCACGACGCCCCGGCCCTCGAGCAGGTATTCAGCTACGAGGGTCTGCGACACTTCATCCCGCTGCGCTCGTATCTCGACGCCGGCGTAATCGTTTCCAACAGCAGCGACCACATGATCGGATTTGACAAGAACAAGGCCGTCAATCCGTACAATCCGTTCCTCAGCATGTGGATTGCCATGACGCGCCGCACCGCGCGCGGCGGCCGCCTTTACCCGGAAGAGCGCGTCAGCCGCCAGGAGGCCCTCAAGATGTTGACGATCTGGCCGGCCTGGCTGCAATTCGCCGAAGATGTGAAAGGATCGATCGAACCGGGCAAGCTGGCCGACCTGATCGTGCTCGACCGCGACTTTCTGAACTGTCCCGAGGAGGAGGTCCGGCAAATCGAGCCGGTGATGACGATTGTGGACGGGAAGGTTGTGTTCCGCCGGTAAAAGCCACAGGTCCTTCGCGGGCGAGCCGCGAGGTTAGCCGTTTGTGCTACCATCCTGGTTGACGCCCAGTGCGTCACGCCTAACGCGCTGTCATGACCATCACGCTCAAGCCCGAAGACGAGCAGATTATCCAAAGGCGGCTTCAGACTGGCGCATTCAGCGGCGTCGAGGATGTCATCCACCGCGCGCTGAAATCCCTTGATGCCGAGGAAGACTGGCTACAGGCCAACAAGGAGGCCATCGGCCAGAAGATTTCTCACGGCGTCGGCCAGCTCGATCGTGGCGAAGGCATACCCGGCGACGTGGCCCGTAAACGGCTCCAACAGAAGAAGGCTGCCTGGCAAGCCCGGCAGCGTTCATGAGGACCTGTTCGAGATCTGGTCTTACATTGCTCGCGACAGTGTCGCAGCGGCCAACCGAGTCGAGTCCGAGTTGTTCGAGACGTTTGAAGCCTTAGCCAGAACGCCGGGACAAGGGCACAAGCGAACGGATCTGACTTCTGAGGCTGTGTTGTTCTCTCTGGTTTATTCCTACTTGGTGGTCTATCGCCCCGAAAAGCGGCCTTTTGAAATCGTTGCGATCATTCACGGGGCGCGAAATGTGCGGCGGGTACTCGCGGAACGCAGTCGCTCACAGTGACCAGGGGCGCCGCGTGAGAACCGTGGTCCCAGTGCTGCCATTTCGCACTTCTGGTCGATCGGCGCCTGGCGAAACCGCAAAGTGTTCGGAGTCCTTTCTCGTGCCACGAATTTCAAGTTCGTGCTACTGTAGTGTTGGTCGTATGCACATCCCTGACGGCTTTCTTTCTACTCCCGTCTGGGCCGGCCTGGACGTGGCCGCGGTCCCGGTGGTCGGCTACTTCGTGCGCCGTGCGCAGGCCGATTTCGACGAGGCGCGGGTGCCGCTGCTGGGGGTGATGGGCGCGTTCATCTTTGCCGCGCAGATGATCAACTTCCCGGTCGGCGTGGGGACCTCGGGCCATCTCGTGGGCGGCGCGCTGCTGGCGCTTACCCTGGGGCCCTTTGCGGCCACCGTGGTGATGACGGCGATCCTGGTGGTGCAGGCGCTGGTGTTTCAAGACGGCGGCATCACCCATCACCGCCCTGGGAGCGAACGTGCTCAACATGGCCGTGGCCGGCGTGTGGCTGGGCTACCTGCCTGCCAGGATGCTGGGCCGCCGGCGGATCGGTGTTTTCCTGGGCGGCTGGCTTTCCCTGTTTGGAGCAGCGCTGCTCGCCACCATCCAGCTCAGCCTCTCCCACGTGGCCCCCAACAAGCCGTTGTTCGCTTCCATGCTCGGAATTCACGCCGTCACCGGCCTGGTGGAAGGGGCCATCACGGTGGCGGCTCTCGAAACGATCACGCGCCTGAGCCCCAACGTTGTGTTTCGGGAGGAGGCATGAAGCGCGCGGTATGGGGGATTGCCGCCACCACCCTGCTGCTGGTGCTTGCGGGGGTATGGATCTCGTCCGCGTTTCCGGATGGCCTGGAGCGGGTCGCCGCCAACCTCGGCTTTGCCTCCCGCGAAGCGGCGGCCGGCCCCGGCTCGCCACTCGCCAAATACGAGACCCGGTATTTTCACTCCCGCTGGGCCGCGCAGGTCTCCGCGGGGCTCGTGGGCGTGCTATTACTGTATGGCTTCGGCGTCCTGTTTGGGAGGCTTCTGAGGCGGAAGAGACACGATGCATCACGTCACGCTGGATAGCTGGAGCCGGATGGC
>JACQDI010000179.1 GCA_016201195.1 Acidobacteriota bacterium
CGCGGCTCTCCACCGCCTCCGGCCTGCTCTCCGCCGGCTGCTGCTTGCTACCTGCTTTCTTCTGCCTACTGTCTGCGGGCCACTGGCCACAGACCACCGCCTCGAGGAACTCCGCATACTGCTGCGCGACCCGCTCCCAGGAGCAGTGCTCCGCCACCCAGCAGCGCGCGCTCTCGCCCATCGCCCGCGCCACCTCCGGCCGGCTCACCAGCAGGTTCAGGTACTCGAACAGGTAATCCATCTCGCGTTCGTCCACCGGAACCTTGAAACACACGTCATCGGGCAGCTCAGCGAACGATCCCACCTCGGAGACCAGCACGGCGCGCCCCAGCCCGAGCGCCCGCAGCAGCGTCCCCGAACTCTCCCCCACCGTCGGATACCGCAGGTTCAGACAGATATCCACGGCGCCGATGTACTGCTGGAAATCCTCGAGGGGCACGTAGCCGAGCACCCGCGTGTGGGCTTCGAGGCCCAGCGAGCGAATCAGGCTGCCGACCGGAAACTCCGGGTGCTGTTCCCCGACCAGGACCAGGCGCGCCCGTGGGTCGAGCGCGATCAGCCGTTGAAACGCCCGCAGGGCCTCGGTGATCCGTTTGTAGGGCTTGAGAAATCCGAAGATACCGATCAGGGGCGTAGTTTCGTTGACGCCGAGCTTGTGGCGCCAGGCCTGGCGGTTTGACTCCGGAACCG
Source organism: Acidobacteriota bacterium (assembly GCA_016201195.1). Taxonomy (GTDB): domain Bacteria; phylum Acidobacteriota; class Terriglobia; order Bryobacterales; family JACQDG01; genus JACQDI01. The sequence continues at coordinate 691 of JACQDI010000179.1, forward strand.
CTGCCCCGTGGGGGATCACCGCCACCGGCAGGGCCCAGCCGGCCGCCCGCACCTGGTCCCGCAGGAAGCGGCTGTGCACAACGAGTCCGCGGCTCGACTCGAGCAGCCGCCGGTTCATGGGCAGGTTGTCGTAGTCCGGGCCGACCTCGAGCGCCCGCACGCGCCGCGCAAACGCCAGCGCCTCCGCCCCGCCGTTGTATTCGGCCTCGCGCAGGTAGCCATCCCAGTCGCCGCGCTTGATGGTGGCGTCGGCCACGAGGTGGTGCAGGTTGAACTCGTGGAGGACCAGCACCCCAGGCTGGCGCAACGCAAGATCGTATACATAGGTATGATGGGGATTGTTGCCCACCTGGTAGAGGGCGAGATCAAACTCCGAGGGCCGGTAGTCTGGGAACGGCCGGATCCGCACGCCTTCGAGCGGCGAGGCCGCATCCTCGACAAAGACCTCCAGCTCCACGTGGCGGGCGAGGGCGGGCAGCAGGGCGGCCGAGTAATCGGCGATCCCGCTTTTTCGGGGTGGCAGGGGGGTAAAACAAGCCACGCGCATTGGGATCAGCGCACCAGTTCCAACGTGAAGGTCCCCAGAGTGAACGGAACGCGCACCACCAGCGGCGTGCGCGCCGCGTCGCGGCCGAACAGGATCTCGAAGGTGTGGCTCGAGGCCGGTCCGCGGAACGATATTTGGACGCGGTCCGCCTGCTGGCGCGCGCCACCCACTTCCACCTGCCGCGAGTCACTGTAGGTGGCGGTGACCTGGTATGACGCTCCAAAGTTGACCGCCTGCGCCTGTGGTACCCGGCCGTTAGCCAGCTCGCGCCGCAGAAAATACAGGTAACTCAGTGCGTCCTTGGCGCAATCGGGAAGCGCGATCTCGCTCTTGCCCCCGCCGGCTGTCTGTCGCACGGCCTGCCGCTTCTGCTGGTCGTAGGCAACGGTTTCTTTCGTCTTGCGAGGGCCATGGGCGAGCTCCTTTTCCAGGCGCTCTGAACAAAGCTGCGAATCGGCGCGGGAGTGGTAGCGGTCCTTGATATCGAGGCCCGGCAAGCCGGCATCGATGGTGAAATCGAACTCCCAGCCCGGTTCGCCCCCGCCCGCTTTCATCTGGGCTTCCCCGAGGCCCAACCCGCTCGGCCAGTTGACGGAGTAATTCAGGACCTCACCCCGCGCAAAGGGTGTAACTCCGGAGGCTCCCGACGAGCGAGCCGGAGCCGCCGACTGGCACCAGGCGAGGGAGCCGGCAGCGATCAGGCAGAGGGCAATTCGACCAATCAGCATCAACTGCAACACCTCATTTTCGACGCCAAGCCCGCCCTAGATTAGCCGCGCTTGAGGACCTCCAGGGAGGAGTGGAGGACCTCAGCTTGCTTGAGTAGATCCGCAGGCAACTTTCGACTGGCTTCCAGCACTTCGATCCCGATCAATCGTCCGGAAGCGTCGAAATCGAGATTGATTTCTGCCTTGACCTCCGACGGATCGCAAGGGTAGGTCCTTGCCACCGCCCCTCGTGCGATTTTGGACGACAGATAGATGTAGGCGGCGTCCACAGAAGGATCGTAGGTGATCCTCATGGTAACTCCTTTGTGAGACGTCAATGTAACGCGTGCTCACACCGGCCATCACGGTTGCAATCGTGTTACCGGCTTGACCGACGAAGATCTTGCTGACAGGGTCGTAGTATCCGGTTTTCCACACGCCTTCGTGAAAGTACCGGAACGGCCTTGTCTGCGCGATTATGGCCTGTACCTGCTCCAAACTGATACCTCGTTGGCGCATGCGTTCCAGAGCGTGAACCGAGAACTGTGCCGGTTTCTCCACATCACCTTGCCATGCGCACCGGCTCGGGGACCGGGGCAGCCTTTTGCCTGCGGCCTTCGGCTACCGCGTAGTAAACATCGAGTGTCTTGCGGGCCGTCTCGCGCCAACTGAAGGCTCCAGCGCGCTGCAGGCTCTGGCGGCCCAGCCGCACCTGCAGTTCCTTGTCCAGCAGCACGTCGCGCATGGCTTGCACCAGCTCCGCAGTGCAATGCGGGTCCACCAGGATGGCCGCCCGGTCGACCACCTCGGGCAACGACCCGCTGTGAGAACAGATCACCGGCCGGCCGCACGCCATGGCCTCGATCACCGGCAGCCCAAAGCCTTCGTAGAAGGACGGGAAGACGAACAGGTCGGCGGCATTGTAGAGCGCGGCCAGATCCTCCTCGGGCACGAACCCGGTGAACACCGTACGCCCATCCAGTCCCGCTCGCCGGACTTCCTCCCGCACGTGCGGCGAGAACCAGGTCTCCTTGCCGGCCAGCACCAGCCGATGGGGCAAGTGCGGCGTCGCCTGAACCAGCTCCCGGAAGGCGCGAACCAGCCCGACCTGGTTCTTACGCGGCTGGATGTCGCCGACGGTGAGCACGTAGGGGCCTTCGATACCCAGCCTTTCCCGCACGTGGCAGGCGGCCTTCGCCCGGTCCAGGGGCCGGAAATGGTCCTGGGCGGCGAGGGGGGTCACCACAATTTCGTCCGGGTCGATGTGGAAGCAGCGGGCGATTCGCTGCCGGCTGAATTCACTGATGGTGAGAATCTTGGCCGCCCGCTGCAGTGTAATCCGCGTGGAGAGGCGAAGCTGCCACGCTCGCGACCCCGGAAAATACTCCGGGTGCTCGATGAAGCTGATGTCGTGGACGGTGACCACGATCGGCACCGGGCAGAGGAACGGGGCGTTGTATTGCACGTGCACCAGGTCCGGACGGTCACGCCGCAGGCATCCCGCCAGGTGGTAACCCAGGCGCCAGTAGCGGTTGCCGGTCACGTGCCGTTTCTGGAAGCGCGCCGGCACCCAGCCGTTTACGTCCGGCTCAGACACATAAGCCAGAAACTCCGCCGACGAATCCAGCTTGGCGAAGCTCTGGAGCAGGCTTCGAATGTAGACTTCGTTGCCTGTCAACTTCTGGCCGATAGCGTGCGCGTCAACCGAAAACCGCATCAGAGAGAAACCCCAATTCTACCCGTTCTCTGGAACCCGGCCAAACTTTCGTCTAGCACGCGAAAGGCCACCGGCCAGCAGAACTGCTGCTCTACCAAGCGCCGTCCCGCCTGCCCTAGCCGGCGGCGCTCGCCGGGGTCCCGGAGCAGGGCCAGCACCGCCTGGCACATGCGGTCCGGGGAGTCGGCCAGCAGCAGGTTCTCCCCGTCTTTGGCGGGCAGTCCTTCGGCCCCGACCGAAGTGGAAACCACGGCACGGCCGGCCGCCCACGCTTCCAGGATCTTGATCCGCGTGCCGCTGCCCGAGAGCAACGGAACCACGACCACCCGGACGCGGGCCAACTCCGCCAGCGGGTCGTCGATCGGGCCGGTGGTCTCGATACGCGGGTCGCCCGCCGTCCAGCGCCGCACGGCCCAGTCGTTCTTCCCGATCAGCCGCCAGCGCAACTGCGGATCCTGCTGCCGCAGGGCCGGCCAGACATCCCGCGCGAAATACCGTACCGCGGCCGCGTTAGGATGATATTCCAGGTTACCCGAAAACGCGACGCAATGCTCTTCCTCGGCCGGCTCGGGGAACCGCCGCGGGATCGCGTTGGGATACACCCCAGCCCGCACACCTGGCGCGAGGTCCTTCACGCGCTGCCGGTCGGCCTCGGAGGCAGCCAACACCAGGTCGAACCGCGGCAGCCACTGCCGCTCCGCCCGCATCGCCATTCGCGCAAAAGCGGCGTGCGCCCACCTGCCAGGGATCGCTTCGGTGGCTGCGCAGCGGGCGTGCAGCGTCGATTCGATGTTGTGCAGATCCATCACCACGTGTTCTGCGCGGGGGCGCAGCAGTTCCTCGTAGGTCGCGCACCAGAAATGCTCCACGATCGCCACCCGGTAGCGGCGACCGGCGATGGCCCGCGCCACTTGTTCCCGGCTCGAGGGGCCCGTGAACCGGTCCGAGAGGGGCGGCACGCCTCGTAGCAGACGCCACAGGTTACGGCTGGCCCGCGCCACTGCCGTCTTGCTGTGCGGGGCGAGAGAAACCCAGTCCAGCTTCTCAACCCCTCCGGCTGGAAAGCGGCCCGCGTCGGGCGTGTCCATCCCCGCGTGGAACACCACCAGGTGCAACCGGAAGCGCGAAGCCAAGTAGCAGACCAGGCTGGCCGTGCGGATCGCCCCGCCGCCGGCCATCGGGTAGGGTGACTCGGGTGCCAGCAGCAGGGCCCACTCAGAATCGCCGGAGAGCTTCGACATAGACATCGTGGGTCTCAATCGCCGTCCGGCGCCAGGAAAACTCGGCCGCTCGCCGGAGGCCGCGTTCCCGCAATGTTCCCCGCCACCGAGAGTCCCTCATCAATTCTACAATCGCGCGGGTCAGAGCGGTGGTGGAATCGGTGTCCACCGCGACCGCTGCGTCGCCGGCCACCTCTCGCAGCGCCGGATCGGCAGAGATCAGCACCGGTGCGCCGGCCTGCATCGCCTCCAGCACCGGCAGCCCAAAACCCTCATACAGCGAAGGATAAACGAACAGTGCCGCTCCAGACATCAACGCGGCCACCTCCGCGTCGGGCAAAAGGCCGGCCACCTTCAGTCCCGGCTCACCCTTGAGATTTAACACTTGCGGACCGCCGGAATCCTCCCCCGGGCGGCCCACCAGGACCAGCTCCAGGTCGGGCTGACAGCGCCGCGCCTCCCGCCAGGCGTCGATCAGGCGCTTCAGGTTCTTGCGGCGCTCCCTTGTACCTACAAATAGTAAGTAAGGGGCGCCGGTCTGCGCTGGCGGGCACGGGCGGAACATCGGGCCGGCGGCCAGCGGAACCGCCGCCACCCGTGAGGGCGACATGTGGAATCTCTCGATTGCTTCCCGCCGAATCGCTTCAGTGGGCGTGAGGATCATCGTCGCCAGCCGCAGCAGGGACGGCGTGCGCCGCCGGATGCGCTCCGCGGCGGCCGCTCGGCGGTCCCCCTCCTGCCACGGGGAAAGATCGTGCAGGGTCAGCACCGAGGGCACGACCGGCAAATACGGCGCCCCGAAGTCGGTGCCATGAAACACCGCCGCCCCAAGTCTCCGCAACTCGATGGCCAAGCCAACTGTCCACCAGCGCCGGGCAATCCAGTTTCCAGGACGCCGGCCCCGATGCAGATTGGGCGCTTGTGGCCCACCCTTCCAGACCTGGTCCGAAACCAACCAGTATTCCTCTGCGGGAAATTCCGCAGCCAACGCCGCCGCGATCTCGGCGGTGTACCGGGCAATGCCCCCGGTCGGCACCGTTAAAGGCGTAGCATCAATCGCGATTCTTTGCGTTCTTTGCGTCCTTTGCGTTTGCGCGAAACCCGCTCTACAGCCGCGACAGGGTCTGTTCGCGATCCCGATAGTGTTGCTGGTAATACTGCCGGTAGTCCCCGCCTTTCACCCGGCTCACCCACGAGCGATGGGAGCGGTACCACTCGATGGTCCGGGCAAGACCGGTCGAAAAATCCACTCGCGGCGACCACCCCAGCTCCCGTTGGATCTTGACGCTCGAGAGCGCGTAGCGCCGGTCGTGCCCAGGCCGGTCGGCCACCGTCTTCAGCAGGCTCTCCGGCTTTCCGGTCAGGCGAAGGATCTCGCGCGCCACGTGCAGGTTTTCACAGGAAAAATTACCGCCCACATTGTAAATTTCTCCCTCGCGGCCCCCCGCCACAACCGCCGCGATGGCTGCGCAGTGATCCTCGACGAACAGCCAGTCCCGCACCTGCCGGCCGTCACCATAGATGGGCAGCGGCTGGTCCTCAAAGGCGTTGGTCACGAGCAGCGGGATCAGCTTTTCCGGAAACTGGAACGGGCCGTAGTTGTTGGAAGCGCGTGTCACCATCACCGGCACCTTGTACGTGGTGTGGAAGGAGAGCGCCAGCAGGTCCGAGCCGGCCTTGGCTGCCGAGTACGGGCTGCTGGGTCGCAGCGGGAAATTCTCGTCCGCTTCGAGCGGGTCCTCGAGGCTGCCGTAGACTTCATCGGTCGAGATGTGGACGAATCGCCCGGTCTTATATTGCCGCGCCGCTTCGAGCAGTGTGAAAGTGCCTCGCAGGTTGGTCTCAAAGGCAGGGCTGGGGGAAAGGATACTGCGATCGACGTGCGACTCCGCGGCGAAGTGGACCACCACGTCCGGCCGCTCGGCCCCGAACAGCTCGGCCACCAGCGGCGCGTCGCAGATATCCCCCTTCACGAAGCGGTAGCCGGGATGGTTCTCGATGTCGGAGAGATTTTCCAGGTTTCCGGCGTAGGTCAGCTTGTCCAGGTTGAGGATGGAATCGCCGGGACGCTCCGCCAGATAATAGCGGATGAAATTCGAGCCGATGAATCCGGCGCCTCCGGTGACCAGCAGCTTCATTTGTGTTGCGTCTCCCAATCGTAGTTCAGGCCGGAATCGTTATAGGGCAGTCGTCCCTCGTCAGCCGGATTGTAGAAACGGTTGGTGACGTAGACCAACACCGCCGGGTCCGGCCCGATCACCTTGTACCCGTGCCCCACGCCGGGTGGGATCAGAAGCTGCCACGGCTGCAGCGTTCCGATAAAAAGGGTGTTGCAGGAGCCGAAGGTCGGCGAGTCCTCGCGCAGGTCGTACAGGCAGACCTGGAGCTGGCCCTGGGCCGCGGCCCACAGGTCCGTCTGCTCGAAGTGGTAATGCAGGGCCTTGATGGTTCCCGGATAGCTGAGGGCGCAGGAGACTTGCAGGCTGTCGGCGCCCAGCTCCGCGCCCAGCCCCATCCCTTGCCGCATCACTTCCAGGAAATAGCCGCGATCGTCGGGCCATAGTTGCACCCGCTCGATGCGCATTTCTTTGATCAGGTCGGCCGAATCCGGCTGCCGGATCAGTATCCCTGCATCGCGCGCCGGCCGGGGTCGAACGGCCAGGCGCAGCCCGTGGCGCTCGCCCAGCGAGCGGGCGCCTTCAAGACCGGTCATCGCCGCCATTCTTGTTGGCCCCTTTCTCCGCTACCAGGTTGGTGGCGCGGCGCAGCGAATCGAACGTGCCGGCGTCGGTCCACCAGCCTTCCAGAAAATCGTAGGTCATAGCGCCTTCCCGGATGTAGGCGTTGTTCACGTCGGTGATCTCCAGCTCGCCTCGCGAGGAAGGCTTCAGGGTGCGCGCCTTGTCGAACACCGTGCCATCGTAGAAGTAAATACCCGTCACCGCGTAGTTCGACTTCGGCTTCTTGGGTTTTTCCTCGATGTTGACCACGCGGCCGGTAGCGATCTCGGCCACGCCGAACCGCTCGGCGTCCGGAACCTCCTTGAGCAGAATCTTCGCCCCGCAAGGCTGTTGGCGGAACTCGTCCGCCGCCCGCCGGATGTTCTTTTCGATGATGTTGTCGCCCAGGATCACGCACACTTTGCCGCCGTCAGCGAAGTGCTCGGCAAGCGACAGGGCGTCGGCAATGCCCCCCTCCCCCTCCTGGTAGGTATAGTCCAGGTGTTTCAGGCCGAACTGTTTCCCGTTCGACAGCAGGCGCAGAAAGTCCCCCGAGTTCTTCCCCCCGGTCACGATCATAATATCCTGAATACCCGCGTTGACGAGGGTTTCGATCGGGTAGTAGATCATCGGCTTGTTATAAATGGGAAGCAGATGCTTGTTGGTAATCTTGGTCAGAGGAAACAGGCGGCTGCCGGTGCCTCCGGCCAACACTACGCCCTTCATTGACACCCCTTGCGACCAACCGGCATTTTTCGACTGCTCCTCACGCCTGCGGCTCCGTCCGTTTCTTAAACTTCTTCATGATACAATAAGGAATCCTGCTGACAAACCAGGTCTGAGGAGGCCCCAATGAAGCACTATCGCTGGGAGGAAGTGGCGCGTGAGCAGATGAACCCGCTGTTTGCCCGGCGCGTGATTCATGGCGAGCGCCTCACCCTGGCCCAGGTGTACTTGAAAAAGGGTTGCCAAGTCCCCCTGCACAGCCACGAAAACGAGCAGATCAGTAACGTCCACCAGGGACGCCTGCGGTTCGAGATCGGGGGCCGGGAGCAGGTTGTCGGCCCCGGCGAGGCGGTCCACATCCCCTCCGGCGTGCCCCATCTGGCGGAGGCTCTGGATGATTGTGTGTGCCTGGACATCTTCACTCCCATCCGGGAGGACTGGCTGCGCGGGGAGGACACCTACCTGCGCCGGTAATGGATCTGGGAATCAAAGACCGGGTAGCGGTGGTGGCCGCCTCCAGCCGGGGTCTGGGGAAAGCGGTGGCCGAGGCGCTTGCCGCCGAGGGCGCAAAGCTCGCGCTATGTGCCAGAAACGAAAAGACTTTGGCTGCCACCGCGGAATCGATTCGGAACCGCTGGGGGGTTGAAGTGCTCGGTCGCGCCCTGGACGTCACCGACTCTGAGGCTGTAAAAAAATTCGTAGCTGCAACCTTCGAGAGGTTCGGGCGCGTCGATATCGGTGTTGCCAACGCAGGCGGACCCCCCTCCAAGGGCTTTGCGGAAACCACCCTGGAGGACTGGCGGCAGGCTTTTGAACTCAATTTCATGAGCACGTTGTACCTGGTGCGCGAGTTGCTCCCCCACATGCGGAAGCAGAAGTGGGGCCGCATTGTGACCATCACCTCCATCACCGTCAAGCAGCCGACCGAGGGATTGATCCTTTCGAACGCCATTCGCGCTGCGGTAGCGGGGCTGATGAAGAGTCTGGCCAACGAATGCGCCGCCGACAACATCCTGTTCAACAACGTCTGCCCGGGCTTCACCGCCACCGACCGGCTCAACGACGTCGCCTCCGCGCAGGCGGCGGCACAGGGCGTCCCGCGGGAGGAGATTGTGGGCCGCTGGACCCGGAACATCCCCCTGGGGCGGCTGGGCCGGCCTGAAGAATTCGGGTCTGTGGTAGCGTTTCTATGTTCGGAGCGCGCCGGCTATGTGACCGGCACCAGCACCGCCATCGATGGCGGCGTCGTCAAAGGGGTTTACTGAAGGCATTATGCGTTTGAGGGTACTTTTAGCATTTCTGGCGGCCACCACCTTGGCCCCTGGGGCGACAGAGTTTGAAACCGGCCAGGCCGCACGGCTAGTCGTGGGTCAACCCAGTTTCACCTCCGAGCGCCCGGTTTCCAGCCAGCAGTTTCTGGGCGCCGCGGGCGGCGTGGCTGTTGCCGGGGATCGGCTGTTTGTGGTGGATAGCAGCCGGATCGGCGCCGGCCCGGTGAACCATCGTGTGCTGATTTACAACAACCGGCAGAGCTTCGTGCCGGCGCCGGTCGCGGAGTTGCCGCAGGGGTCCAACTGCCCCGCCTGCGTGGGGCTGCCGGACGTCGTCCTGGGCCAGCCGGATTTCGACAAGACCCCGCCGGGGCTCGAAAACGGTTTCAACTCGCCCACGGCGGTGGCCAGCGACGGCATCCGGCTCGCTGTGGCCGACACCGACAACAATCGCGTCCTGATCTGGAACACGATCCCATTCGTCAACGGGACACCGCCCGATGTGGTGGTGGGGCAGCCGGATTTCAAAACCAACCTGCCCAAGACCGAGCAGGGCGGGCTGCGCGGCCCGCAGGGCGTCTGGTTTCACAACGGCAAGCTGATCATCGCCGACACGCAAAACTCGCGGATCCTGATCTACAACTCGGTTCCCGCCTCCAACGGCGCGCGCGCCGATGTTGTCGTGGGCGAGCCCGACTTCAACACCCGCCCCTCACCCGACCTGACCCGCTCCAATATCAAGCCCGCGGCCAACAACATGCTCAGTCCGGTCACCGCCACCACCTCCGGCAACAAACTCATTGTGGCGGATCTGGGCTTCAACCGGGTGCTGGTTTTCAACAGTGTTCCCGCGTCGAACGGCGCGGCTGCCGACCTGGTGATCGGCCAGCCCGACATGACCTCGGACATCGCCAACAACAGTAGTAAGGATTCCCCGCTGTGCCCGCCGTCTTACAAGGACGATCAGGGCAACGATGTCTATCCGGCCCGCTGCCTGGCCACTCTGAGCTTTCCCCGCTTCGCGCTCTCCGACGGCACTCGCCTGTTCATCGCCGACGGCGGCAACGATCGGGTGCTGGTCTACAACACCTTCCCCACCAGCAACGGAGCGACCGCCGACGTGGCGCTCGGCCAGCCGGATCCCGGCCAGATCAATGAATCCCCGGGCGCCGGAGGGTTGCGGGCTCCGTCCGCTTTGGCCCACGACGGGTTGAACCTCTACGTAGCCGATCCCTTCAGCCGCCGCATCTCCGTCTTCACCCCGGCCGAGCGGATGATTACTGTCAACGGGATAGTCAATGCCGCCAGCTTTGGGGTTTACGCCCAGGACGTGGTCACCCTGGACGGCGACGTCAAGGTCGGTGACGATCTGAAGCTCACCATCAAAGGGAAGGACTTCGAGTACAAGGCGGTCGACGGCGACACACTGGAAACATTCCGCGACGCCCTGGCGGCGCAGATCAACGACGGCGAGAACGGCAGCCCCTGGGTCTACGCGCGGGCGGCGCACGGTGAGGGCGCCTATGCGGCCGGATGGGTCGCGTTCGGAGGCGAGATTCAGGAAGGCGACGTGGTGACCATCCGCATCCAGGACCGCATCTATACCCACCGCGTCGAGGCCGACGACACCCCGGCGGGCCAGGTGTACCACTTCATGTCCCTGATCCAGGATCAGGCCCGGGACCCGGACGTGTTTGTGGACAAGGACCCCGGCGACGAGAGCAAGCTCCGCGTCACCGCGCGCCGGGTGGGCCCGTCGGGTAACGATATCAGCTACGAGGCCACCGTCTCCGACGGCGCCAAGATCACGGCCGCCGCCGCGGACGCGTACCTGACCGGAGGCAAGTACAAGGAGAACCTGCTGCTGGTGGCGCGCACGGCTGGCGCCGACGGCGACAACATTGATATCACCACGACGCTGAGCAGCGGTGCCGGCATAACCGTCACCACCAGCAATCCCACTCTGACCGGGGGCAACGACGCCACGGAGGCGCCGCCCGGCACTCAGATCGCCATTTTCGGCACGGATCTCGCCACCTCGAGCGCCACCGCCGATCTTTCCCAGTCGGAGCTGCCGCGCGAGCTGGCCGGCGCCCAGGTTTACATCAACGGTATCCGCGCTCCGCTTTACTCCGTCACTCCAACCCAGATCAACGTCCAGGCCCCGTTCGAGATCGAGGGCGAGAGCATGAGCGTATACGTCCGCACCGCGAAGGGCGACGGGCAGGTGGTGGCTTCCGTGGCCCGGCCGGTCCCGGTCACGCGGGCCTCTCCCGGCCTCTACGCTTACGCCGGGCCGGAGCCGCGGGCCGGGGTGGTGGTGCACGGCATGTCCTTCTCGCGTGGGACGGTGGCCATTGACTCGAGCAGCGGCGGCACGGCCGACCAAGCCGTGCCGGCCGACATCGTGGTGCGGATCACGATCAACGACAGAAATTATGACTACACAACGGTGGGCGGGGACACCACCGATTCCATCCGCGACAAAATGGTGGACCTGATCAACGCCGACCCCGGTGACCCGGACGTGGAAGCCTCCGCTGGCCGCGCGGGATTCCTCTCCGCTCGCACCCGCGTGACGCTCGACGGCAAGATCCACGAAGGCGACATCGTCACCATCGCCATCAACGGCCGCAATTACCGGTACACCGTGAAAGCCGCCGATAACCTGACCACCGTCGCCAACCGCCTGATCGCCGCCATCAACGCCGGTCCCGGCGACCCGGATGTGACGGCGAGGCTCTCGGCCGACGTGGGCGTCACCGCCATCGACGTCATCGCCCGGAAGTTGGGATCGGAAGGCAACAGCATCGGCTTTTCGGTCACCGTCTCGGCTAACGCCCAGATCACGGTGACGTCGGACGCCAAGGACAACAAGCTCGGCGGTGGCAGCACTCCGGCGGAAGTGATCCTCACAGCGCGGCGCCCTGGCAAGCAGGGCGACGACGTTCGCTACCAGGCGTTTGTACCCGGCGGCGCGGCCATCACCGCCACGGCGCAGACCTCGAACCTGTGCTGTGGTAATGACTATTTCGCTCCGGTGACGCCCGAGAACCCGGCTGTGCCCGGCGAGCTGATTGTCGTGTTCGGCACCGGCTTGGGTCTGACCAACCCGAGCTTCGGCGGCGATGAAGGCCTGGTAACCGGGAAGAAGGCGCCCCAGGATCCACCCTTCTTGGTGTCCGCCAACCCCGACGATTTCGTTTCGTCGCTCGCCGGCGCCAAGACCGCCAGCGTCGACTTTGTCGGCCTGATGCCCGGCCAAGTCGGCATCTATCAAGTCAACCTGATTCTGAACTCCGACCTGCCCGACGATCCGATGACCCGGCTGACCATCGCTCAAGGGCTGTTTGTCAGCAACGTCATCACCTTCCCCGTGCGCAACCGGACGCCGCGGCGAACCACGCAGTAAGGGCGCTCTACCGTGAAATGTTCCGGCCGGGTCGATTCTTTCACAGCTTCTAGGGCGCAGACATGGCCGTCCTGACCTGCTCCGACATGGTCACCCAGTGCCTGGAGGGGCAGCCGTCCGGCTGGAAGCAGTTCGTCTCCGAGTATCTGCCGTTTGCCGCCACCGTCCTGGATCGCCATTTCCCCCGGCTCTCGGCGCGCCGTGACGAACTGCTGCGCGAGCTGCTGCTGCGGGTGCGCGACGAGGATGCCCGGTTTTTCCGTGACTACTCCGGTCACAGCGAGAGGGAGTTCCTGATGCACTTGCGCGAGTACGTCCTGGGTGTGGGTGAGGAGCAGGAAGCGCCGGCGCCGGCCCCCGAGATCCCGCTCGAGTGGGACGTCTTCGACCGCGCACTCACCGGTCTGAGCGCCCTCGAGCGCCAGATGGTCTGGATGTTCTTGCTCAGCCCTAACAACGACGATACAGACCAGATCCTGCGCGTCGACCCAAAGGCGGTGACCACCCTTCTGGCCCGGGCGCAGGAAGGCCTGCGGGCCGCCTGCGATCGCTGGAACCCCGAGATGCTCGCCCAGAACCGCCACCTGCTGGATCAGGAGGCCCGCGCCCGCCGCACCAAGGAATGCCCCGCGCCGAAGGTCTTTCTGCGGGCGCTCGACGGCCAGATCACCTGGCGCGACCGCGAGGAACTGGACCGCCACTTGGCCGGTTGCTGGCACTGCGTGGACCAGTTCTGCCGCTTCCGCGAGATCCTGTTCCTGAGTCGCCGCACCCAACCCCTGCCCGACCCTGAAACCGAGGCGTATCTGAAGGTCCTGGGCATCGAGGCCCGCCCGCCGTCCCGCTGGAAGTGTTTGCTGGGAAAGCCGTGATGCGGTCCCGGCGCCGACAGAGGTTCAAGGCGGGGCTCGCCGTCGTCGCGGTGTACGCCTTGGCAGCGGCGTGGTATCTGTGGACACGGCTGGGCCCGCAGGAACCTTCACCGGAAAACGCTACGCTCACCCAGCTTACCGACCAGCCTGGTCAAGAGCTTTTTCCCAGTCTCTCTCCCGATGCCAAATTCGTGGTCTACGCGGCCGATGGACATATATTTCCAAAACATCAGCGACAAGAGTCGGATCGATCTGACAATAGATTCGATGAGCCACAACTGACAGCCCGCTTTCTCTCCCGACGGCGAGCGCATTGCGTTTCGCTCGGAAAGGGAGGGCGGGGGCATTTTCATCATGCCGGTGACCGGAGGATCCCTCAGGCGGCTCACGGATTTCGGCCACAATCCGGCGTGGTCCCCAGACGCAAAGGAGATCCTTGCGCCACCCAGACTTTCCTGGATCCAGAATCGCGGGCCGCCTCAGGTAGTTCGCTGTGGGCCGTGAATATTTCGACAGGCAAGCGGCGGCAAGTAACCAATCCGAAGACGATTAGCGATGCCGTCCAACCGCACTGGTCCCCTCACGGTCATCGAATTGCGTATTGGGGTGTGCAGACGGGCAAGCCCGGCCTGTGGACTACACTGAAGCCTCATCACTCATCTCGAAAAAAGAGCAGGACTCCCATGGAGACCCTGCGTTGGGCTCAGCAGCTTGCGTATCGAACATCCGATCCGCTCTGGTGGTCAGATCTGGCGGCGATGTACGCGACGGGCGAAGGCACCCAGAAAACCTCCTTTCATGAGCAACTTGGTGGTGAGCAACTGTGGTGAGAAATGCGGTTCTGATGTATACTCCCCTCAGGGGGGATCCAATGCTTTCGAAGCAAAGACTCGTATTGTTCTTGCTGGCCGCCTTTCCCGCTTGGTCTCAATTCAACAGTGCGGTCCAGGGAGTGGTGACGGACAGCACTGGCGGGGTCATCGCCGACGCCTCCGTGCGCGTCACCAATGTTGCGACCGGCGTGACCCGTGAGGCAACCACTTCGGCCGAGGGGCTTTACCGGGCCCTCAGTCTCGGCCCCGGCGTGTACCGGATCGTCGCCGAGAAGGCCGGCTTCCGGTCAGCCGAGCAGGACAACGTCTCGGTGGGCATCACCGAGACCGTTCGGGTGGACTTCGTCCTGACGGTCGGCGCCGTAACCGAAAGGGTCGATGTGGTGGATCGGCCGCCGCAGGTGGAAACTGAGCAGGGGCGCGTGTCTGGCCGCATCGAGCGCGTCCAGCTTAAAGAGCTGCCGCTGAACGGGCGCAATCTCTACTCGCTGATCGCGTTGCAGCCCGGCATCGTCGGGCGCGGCCTGTCTTCCATCTTTGGCGCCGGCGGATCGGCCAATGATTCTTTCGCAGGAGAGCTGGGGCCTCAGGTGTACGCCAGCGGGTCACGCTACGAATCCAACAGCTACACCCTGGACGATACCAGCGTGAACTCGGCGGCGCGCGGCGGCATTACGAATCTCACCCCGAACGCGGATTCGGTCGAGGAGGTCCGCGTGGTGGCCAACAACTTCTCCGCCGTGGACGGACGCAACAGCGGCGCGCAGATCCAGGTAATCTC
>JACQDI010000160.1 GCA_016201195.1 Acidobacteriota bacterium
GGCCTGTGGGGCGAAGCTCTGGCCGGAAAGGCGCGCGGCGAGGACGCCGGCGGCTTCTTCGACACCCCGGTCGGCGCGGGCGAAGACCCCAAATCGGTCAGCCACGAAACCACCTACAGCGAAGACACCGCCGATGCCGGAGTGCTCGAAGCCACCCTCGCCCGCCTCGCCCAGATGGTCGGCCGCCGCCTGCGCGAGTACGGGCTCTACGGCCGCACGGTCCAGCTCAAGCTTCGCTACAGCGATTTTTCGACCATTACCCGCGCGCGGACGCTCGAAGAAAGCACCCAACTGGACACGTTCATCCTCGAAGCGGCCCTCGACCTGTTCCGAGAAAACTGGCGCCGCCATCGGGCCGTGCGGCTGCTCGGCGTGCAGGTCTCCTCGCTTGGCCGCGAGGCCGGCCAGATGGCGTTGCTCGACAGCGACCTGAAGGAAAAATGGCGCCGCGTGCTGACCGCCGCCGACCGCCTGCGCGACCGCTTCGGCGAGCGCAGCGTGGAGCTGGCCGGCGGCCTGCGGCAACACTGGGAAGAACGCGTCCACGAAAATCCGGCCGGCTTGCCGGGTAAGAAGCGAGGGCCCAGATGAACGCTCGGTCGCTGGCTGTTTCGATCGTGGAACGGCTCCGCTCGGGCGGCCACACGGCCTATCTGGCCGGCGGCTGCGTCCGCGACCTGCTGCTGGGCCGGGACCCCAAAGACTACGACGTGGCCACCGACGCCCTGGCCGGGCGAGTCCAGGAGCTGTTTCCCGACGCCCTCGCTGTGGGAGCGCAGTTCGGCGTGATGCTGGTCCGGCGCGACGGGGCGCAGGTCGAGATCGCCACC
Organism: Acidobacteriota bacterium; assembly: GCA_016201195.1. GTDB lineage: Bacteria > Acidobacteriota > Terriglobia > Bryobacterales > JACQDG01 > JACQDI01. The sequence goes on from JACQDI010000160.1 coordinate 831, forward strand.
TTCCGCTCCGATCACGCCTACCTCGACGGCCGGCGCCCCAGCGCGGTGACCTTCACCTCCAGCGCCGAGCAGGACGTCCGGCGGCGGGATTTCACCATCAACGGCCTGCTGCTCGACCCGCTCACCGGCGAGGTGCTGGACTTTGTGGGCGGGCGCGCCGACCTCGATGCCCGTTTAATCCGGGCCATTGGCGATCCGGGCGAGCGGTTCGCCGAGGACCACTTGCGACTGCTGCGCGCCGTCCGCTTCGCCGCCCGGCTGGGTTTCGAGATCGAGCCCGCCACCCTGGCCGCGATCACCGCTCAAAGCGCCTCGATCGCTCAAGTGGCCGTCGAGCGCGTCCGCGAGGAGCTGCTGCGCATCCTGACCGAAGGCGGCGCCCGCGGTGGCTTCGAGCTGCTCGACCGCACCGGCCTGCTCGGGCACCTGCTTCCCGAGGTCAGCGCCATGAAAGGCGTCGAGCAGCCGCCCCAGTTTCATCCCGAGGGCGACGTGTGGACCCACACCCTGCTGATGCTGGAACTGATGCAACGGCCCTCGGCCACGCTGGCCCTGGGCGTGCTGCTGCACGATGTCGGCAAGCCTCCGACGTTTCGCGTCGCCGAGCGCATCCGCTTCGACGGCCACGTCGAGCTGGGCGCCACGATGGCCGCGCAGATCCTGACCCGCCTGCGCTTCCCGCGCCGCCAGATCGAGCGGGCGGTCGCCCTGGTCGCCAATCATCTGCGCTTCAAGGACGCCCCGCGCATGAAGCAGAGCACACTAAAGCGCTTCTTGCGGATGGAGGGTTTTGAACAGCACCTGGAATTGCACCGGCTCGATTGTCTGTCGAGCCACCGCAATCTGGAGAATTACGACTTCGTGCTTCGAGCGTGGAGCACCTTGCCCCAGGAGGCGCTCCGGCCGATGCGGCTGCTCACCGGCCATGACCTGCTGGCTGCGGGGTACAGACCCGGCCCGCTGTTCCAGCAGATTTTGCAGGCAGTCGAGGAGGCCCAGTTGGAGAACCGCATTTCGAGCCGCCAGCAGGCGCTCGCCTTCGTGCTCGCACAGTTCCCCAACCCGGCGGGATCAGCTCCCGCCGGAAGCGAAGACCATCCATAGTACGACGCCGACAATCCCGCAAATGGCCAACGCTGCCAGATATTCGAGGAGGATGACCTTCTTTTCCTCAGTGGAGTGCTTTTGCTTCTCGACGATCTCAAACATCGTTGGGTACCTCCTTCCACGATGTCTTGCGCCACGCTCCGGCCCGGTTGATCGAAGATGAGTCCTGCCCCCTACTCTATTCCCGGCCTTGAGTGGTGTCAAGTGCTGTGTCGCGCTCTCTCGCACTCCTTTCGCGCGCTGTCACATGGGTGCGGTTTGCCGGCATGATTCCCCTATCCAGGAAGCAGCCACCTTCCCGGCGCGAGCGTGGCCGTCATCTGGTCCGGGTCCTTGACTTTTTGACCGATCATCCAGGCATCAGCGGAATCGATCAGGGCCTTGCCTGCATCCCCGCCAATGAGCTCGCCGCGCCGGCGGCGCGCGGCGGCGGCATAATGGGCCATGTCGCTGGCTTCAGAGGCCTTCTCTGCGGAGACTAACCACGCGACGGCCGTCTCTCTGTCACCACGGCTGGCAGCGACCCCGGCACGGACGAGCCAGGCCAGGGCATCGCCCCAGGGCATTCTCTCGCGCTCGATTCGCCGGGCAGCGCGCTCCGCTTCTTGCAGCAACTGCGCCTCGGTGAGGGAAGAGCGGCTGTCTGGCCGGGCGGCTAAGGCCAAGGCGCTGCGGGCGCGGACGTGCCACGATATGATCAGGACCACCTGGATGCGCAGAAGAAGGGATCGGCTGAGCCCCGGCCAACTCTCCAGGACGCGGTTCCAGGTATCAAGGGCTCGGCCAGAGTAGAGATCAATTTCCCCTTCCGCCACCAGGTTCCAATAGTGCTGCAAGTGGAAGCCTTGTGGCGACCAGCCTTCGAGGCCGCGCCTCGCCTCTTCTCGGGCCTTCTCCGGGTCGTCAGCCGCCAGGTGGACCACATGGAGCCCTACCGCGTAGCTGGGGAATAAGAGGTCGCCCCGTTCTCGAGCCTCTTTCACGAGGACCGGCACGCGGCGGGTCAGCTCGTCCCACTCGCCGAGCCAGTACAAAGCATCCACCCAGAAAATTCTGGCCGTATCGATTTCCCAGGCCACCCCCGTGCAGCTCTCGCGATACATCACTTCGCTGCGATAGCATAGCTCGTAGCCTTTCTTGAAGTGTCCCTGGAGGTGGGCGGCAAGCCCGGACTGCATGGTAAAGTACGCCCAAGCATAGGGATGGTTGACTCGTTTGGCGAGCGCCTCCGCCACCGGGAGGAGTCTCGCGACACGACGGCGGCCGAGGCCTCCGGGGGCTACGGAATAGCCCACCTCGCCGGCCAGCGCCCGCGCGACCCGGAATGGCTCCCCGGCCCGCAAGGCGAGCAAGAGATGGCGGGATTGAAAATCGCCTCCCCGAATGGTATCAACCATCCCCAAGCCGCAACTGACCGACCAGCAGGTATCGATACGCATGATCTCGGCGGCGGAAATCTGGCTTGCCTCGCGCTCGTGAAACTTCAACCCACGCAGCCGAAGCCGGACGCGCCGGGCCAGCAGCGACAGCAGAGCGCCGCGCGGTGTTTTCGCCAGCTTCATCCCCACCATGCTCAGCACCGCCCGGAGCCTCGCCAGCCCCTCGTCAATGTGGCCGCTGATGAGAAGCTGCTCGGCGGCCCTCCGGTTGAGCTCCAGGGCTTCGGCGGCTGCGGCGCCCTCCGCAGCCGCGACGTATGCCTGCGCCGCCTCGTAACCGCGTCCCGCACAGGTCAATGCGTCCCCGAGCTTCGTGTTCAGGGCTCGCGCCTCGATGCCCTCCACGGGCCGAAGCTCCATGGCCAGCCGATAGAGCCGGGCGGCGCGCTGGAAGGCCAGTGCTTCAGCCGCTTGCCCCGCCGCCTGCGCCGCATAGCCTGCCGCCCTCTCCAGGTCTCCGGCTCCCTGGAAGTGCCCGGCCAACATCTCCGGATCGGCGTGCGCAGAAGCCTCCAGCGCACTGGCCAGACGATGGTGGTGAGATTTCAGGATTTCGGAAGAAAGGCGCGCCACCACCGTCTCGCGAATCCGATCGTGATACGTCTCGATCTCCTCCAGTTCCGGGGTCCCTCGGGTGCGCACCAGGTGACCCGCACGGAGCAGGCCGACCGTGGGATGTTCTTCTGCATCTAGTGCAGCGGCCTTCTTGGCAACTTCCATTTCGAGCGGCTGCCCGGCGACGGCCACGACTTCCAGGAACCGGCGCGCCGCTTCGGGCAAGCGCGAAACACGCGCCTGAATGACCTCCTCCAGCTTGATCTCTCCTTCCTGGGGCTCCTCGTCTCGCTCGCTCCCGCGGACCGTTTGCGTGTAGCGCACCAGCTCATCCACGAAGAAAGGGCTTCCCCCTGACTCCCGGGCAATCGCCTCGGCACGCGCGATCGAAGCGGGCTGCTCCTGGCCGAGCAGCGCCACGGCCACCTCGCGCGCCTCCAGGGGCGTTAACTCTCCCACCTCCAGCTCGCGTACATCCGCCGCCGAACCAGGAGTCAATTGCGAGGGCAGCAATGTTCGAAGAAGCGGGCTGCTTTCGACCTCCTCGCTCCGATAGCAGGCAATCAGCAGCAGCGCAGGCGGATCGGGAGGGCGCAGCAGCTCAGCCAGCAGGGCGCCGCTATCCAGGTCGCCCCACTGCAAGTCGTCAATAAAGAGGACCACGGGACTTTGGTCCGCCAGCCGCGCCAGTAAGTCTCGCAAGGCGGCAAAAGCGCGCCGCCGCAATTCGTGCGAATCGCGGATTTCGAGCACCCTCCGCCGCGCGCCGGCCACTGCCTCCACCTCTCGCAGCACCGGGAACAGACGGGACAGCGCCAGAATGTCGCGCGGGATGATCCCTTGAGCTTCCGCAGGAGGCAGGCGTTTCAGGTACTGGCTCAAGACATCCATCAAACTGTCCAGAGCCTTATACGGCACCGACTCGCGCTCATAGCAGCGTCCTGCGAGCAACACCAACTGTGGTTCGCGATGCCGCAGCTCGTCGAGAAATCGGCGGACCAGGACGCTTTTACCCATCCCCGATTTGCCGTGGAGGTACACGGTCACGGCAGGCCCCTGTTTCATCGCCACGAACGCTTCCATCAGCGCTGCTAGATGGCGCTGGCGCCCGACAAACGGCGCGGTGCGAGGTCCAGGGCGTGGCGCCGGGATTTGCCGCGCCTCAGCGGGGACTCCCCGCAGGCGGCGGAGGATCTCGCGGCCCACAGGACGCGCCTGCGGATCGCGACGGAGCAGATCCCGGCAAAGAGCACTTAAGTCCTCCAAGTCTTCTGGCAACTCCGGCAGCAGGTCGCGAGGCGCCGGAGGCTCGCACTTCTGCTTGTTCGCCAGCACTTCGAGCAGGGAGCCGCTAAAGGGAAGACGCCCCGTGAGCGTCTCGTAGAGCATGACCCCGACGCTGTACCAGTCGCTGGCCTCCGAGACCGCCAAGCCCGCGCTTTGCTCCGGCGACATATACGAAGGCGTGCCAACAATATGCACGCTCTGGCTGACCTCGGCAGGCGTCAACTCCGCGACCAGACCGAAGTCCAGCAATACGACACGCCCTTCGCTCGTTACCAGCACGTTCGAGGGCTTGATGTCGCGGTGCAGCAGACCCGCCTCGTGGAGGGCGCCGACTCCCTCCGCGAGCTGCGCCCAGGCGTCTCGCACGCGATCCACGGGTAAGAGTGGGCCCGCATAGGGGAGGTTCGAAGACACCGGCGCCCGCGTCTCGCTTCCGGCATCTTCCAGGCGCTTGGTCGCTTCCAGATCGCCCCCAGCCGGGCCTTCATCCACTGTCGGCGTTATCGAGAAGTCAGGAGGCCAATCGGCCGGGCGGGGGCCTGTCTTCTCCCGTATGTATTCCAGAAGGTTGACCCCGTGGATCAGCTCCATCGTGAAGAACCACTCTTCGCCGTCCGACAGCAGTTCATAAAGGGTCACCAGGTTGGGGTGCGTGACATCGGCGAGGGAGCGGAATTCCTGCTTGAACCGATAGAGCGCCGCGGCATCGAAGCGGCTCAGGGTTTTGAGGGCCACCGTGGCATTTCGCTTCCGGTCGTAGGCCTGGTAGACGACCCCGAAGCCGCCCTCACCCAAACGGCGCTCGATTGAGAACCGTTCTGTCCCCTTAAAATCGGCTGAAGCTCGACTCACGAAGGGGCTCCTCGGCTCGATGTTATCACTCACGTTCTCTGAGAAGCAATCGAAGCGGGGGCGAACGGGGGCGAACGGGGGCGAACGGGCGCGAACCCCCATAGGAGATGATTCGCGGGAGCGATAGATAGAGTATAATACTCGCGTCCTGGGTGACCCGTTCGACACTCTCCTGCGACGCTGGAGGGACTTCGCGTGTTGCGCGTGAATTTATGCGGATCGCGATCATAGCAACCTACACAC
>JACQDI010000161.1 GCA_016201195.1 Acidobacteriota bacterium
CCGCCTTCCCGTCCGCCCAAACCGCCGACCGAAGCCGCACACTCAAGCTACGTCGCACTCAGCTTCGCCTCCAGCCAGATCAGCAGCAGCAGGAAAAACACCTGAGATATACTCTCCCTATTGAGGAGGCGGGATGATGCTAAAGGCGAGCGTGGCGCTTCTGGCGATTACGTTACGCTTGAGCGGAGAGGACGTCCGCTGGCCCCAGTATCGAGGCCCGGTCGGCGCTGGCATATCCGAGAGCGCCGCGCCGGTCGAGTTCGGCCCAAAACAGAACCTGGAGTGGGAGGGCGTGATGAGTTTGATATCGCAATCCCTTGCGATGCCACATGGACTGCTCGCCATCCGGTTGGGCGGTGAGAACGATGTCACTCAAGCGAATGTCGCCTGGAGCGAACAGCGGGCGGTCCCGGAAGTGCCGGTCCCGCTGGTCTATGGTGAACGGGTCTATGCGGTGACGAATGGCGGCATCGTCTCGGTGCTGGATCAAGCGTCGGGGAAGCTGATTTATCGCGGGCGCCTCGGCGCGGGTGGCCTGTACTACTCCTCACCGATCGCCGCCGCCGGCAACGTCTATTTCGCGTCCAGCGAAGGGGTGGTGACGGTGGTGCGGGCCGGGGGCAAACTCGATGTCGTCGCGCGCAACGATCTCGGCGAGCCCATTTTTGCCACTCCCGCCGTCGTTCAGGGCCGATTGTACGTCCGCACCACGGGTCACCTCTACGCGTTCGGGCGTTGAGCTCGCGCTGTCATTCTTCGCGCAGGGCTGCGGCCGCGTCGAGAGCCGCCGCGCGGCGCGCGGGCAGCCACGACGCCACGCCGGCTATCAGAAAGAAGACCACGGCCATAGCCGCAAAAGTAGGCGGGTCGGTGGCTTTGATCCCCACCAGCATGCTGGTCATCACTCGCGTAAGGCCCAAAGCCGCGACGAGGCCGATAGCGATGCCTGCGGCGCTGAGGCGCAGTCCGTGTCCGACCACAAGGCTGAAGATGCTCGCCGGGGACGCGCCGAGGGCCATCCGGACGCCGATCTCCGCGGTACGCTGCCGGACCACGGTCGACAGCACGCCGTAAAGCCCCACGGCCGCGAGCAGCGCCGCGATCACCGCGAACACTCCGATGAGCAGGAGCGAAAAGCGTGTCCCCGCCTGGTTCCGATCCACGAGCGCTTCCATCGGCTGCATCTTCGAGATCACCAACTGCCGGTCGAGCTTCGCGATCTCGGCGCGGACCGCCGCTGCGAACTTCCCTGGATCGCCCGCCGTTCGGATGGCCCAGTAGCGCGAGACGCCAATCCCCACGAAGCCGTCGGGGAAATAGATCTGCTCGCGTCCTGGCTCGGCCAGAGAAACAAAGCGCTGATGGGCGACCACACCGATCACCTCGACCGATGGCGCCGGGACTTGTACGAAGGGGAACAGGCGCTTTCCGACCGCGGATTCGTTGGGAAATGCCTTCGCGGCGAGGAACTGGTCGATGACCGCTACCTTCCGCCCGGGCGCATTGTCGTCCTCCGTGAAGGTGCGTCCCGCGAGAAGCGGAATGCGAAGCGTTTCGAAGTAACCCGGCAGGACGTGTTGCACGTCAGCCGATTGAAACGGGGTGCCCGTCTGTTCGGTGGCCCAACTGATCGGATAGGACCCGCCGGTGAGCGGGAATCCGACGGAGGCGGACGCATTTTCGACGCCCGGCAGAGCGCGCAGCCGTTCCTGAATCTCGCGCAGCAAGGCGGCGCGGCCCTCCTGCCGTGGCAATGGCCACTCGCGAGTCAGGAAGAAGGTCAACAAACCGTGCGGCTTGTAGCCCGGATCGATCCGCTGCAACTCGAGGAAACTGCGGAACATCAGGCCCGATCCGATGAGCAAGACAAACGAAAGCGCGACTTCGGCGACGACCACGCCGCTGCGCAGCAGCCGCCCGCCTCGCGGTCCGGCGGCGCGTCCTCCCCCACGCAGGGCTTGCACGACATCGGGCCGCGAGGCGCGCCATGCCGGCATGCCACCGAAGAAAGCAGCCGCTGCCAACCCGGCGAGCGCCGAGAACGCGAGCACGCGCCGGTCGATAGCGATCGACTCGAGCCGGGGCAGATTCACGGGCGCAAGGACGAGCAGTTCGCGGACGCCGATCCAGGCGAAGCCCACGCCGAGCAACGTGCCTAGTCCCGAAAGCAGGGCGGCTTCCGCCAGCATCTGGCGCATGAGGCGCCACCAGCTCCCGCCCAGCGCGGCGCGCATGGCAAGCTCGCGCTCGCGCAAGGACGCCCGCACCAACAGGAGATTCGCCACGTTCGCGCACGCGATGAGCAGCAGAAACATCACCGCGCCCGTCAGAGCGAGGATGGCGGGCCGCACTTCGGTTACCAGGTGCTGGTGCATGGGCTGCAGTTGGAGATACAACCCGTTGTACCAGGGGACATTTTTCCTGAGCTCCGCTGCGACCAAGTCGATTTGTTCCTGCGCCCGCTTCAGGCTGATGCCCTCTTTCAGGCGTCCGATAACCCGAACGGTCATGAGATTACGATGGGCGACGTCATAGCCGAGATTGTTCGCGATCCAGAAATCGGGCGTGGCGTCCGTATTAGCGCTGGGCGGGAAGTACAGCTTAAAGCCTGGCTCGAGCACGCCGACGATCTGCGCACCGCGCTGACCGGAGCTCAGCATTTCGCGGCCGATCACGGCGGTATCCCCGCCATATCGCCGCTGCCAGTATTCATAGCTGAGAATCGCAGCGCTGCCAGGCGGGATGAGAGCCTCCGGCCGGCCCGGTTGCGGCGTGGCATCGGCCTCCGTGAAGTCGCGGCCGAACGCGATTTTGCCGCCCATCAGGCGGAAGAAGTTCGTCGTGACCAGCGCCTTGCTGAGCTGCTCCGTACTGCCATCCTCGCGAGGCACGAACGCGCGGAACGTACAGACGCCGCCCATATCCTCGAAAACTTCTCTCGTCCCGTCGCGCAAATCGAAGAAGTCCGCATTGGAAAACAGGAAGTCACGGAAGGGGCTGCGCTCTCGGTAGTGCCTCCATACCAGCACCAGCCGATCGGGATTCCTGTAGGGAAGCGGCCGCAATAGCACGGCGTTCGTCACGCTGAAAATCGCCGTGGTCGCGCCGATGCCCAGCGCGATCGTCACTGCCGCAGTCACCGCAAAGGCAGGACTCTTCCGCAGCGTTCGCCCTGCGTATGCGAGATCTTGCCACAGCATCCGTCCCCCTTCTCGATTGGGAGTGGCTGGATTAAGGATACCTCAGCGCCACGTCCCCGTTTGTCGCTAGATTGGCGATCGTTACTTCCGTTCCGTGGCGGCGGACTTCTTCAGGGATTGCACCTTTTGCAGGAATGTTTCGAGCTTGAGACGAGCGGAGCCGGAGCCGTCGGAGAGGACCAGGTTTTCGCCCCGGATCCCGGAAATCGGGCGGCGGCGGTGGTCGGTGATGGTGTTGTCCGGCTCGACGAAGAAGACGCCTTGATGCAGGCCGACGGTGGGGCCCAGCGGCGTGGTGGTGTCTTCGGCGAGGAACAGCACGACGCGGTCTCCCACTTGAAACGAGGGAAAGCCGGCAATCCACTGGCGGAGATCGCCCACCGTGCCGCCGGTCATCTCGAATACCAGGGACGGCTGGGGAGCGGGCTGCGCAATCTCCACCTTGCTGAGGATGCGGCCGCTCGAGGGGTCCTGGTGTGAGGTAATACGCTCGATTCTGCCGGTGACGACGCGATGGGCGAGCGTGCTAATCTGGGAGAGGCTCAGGGGAATGACCGTGGATGCGCCCAGTGCGGCGGTAAGTAATATAACTAACGGAATAGTGGTTTTTTCCATCGGAACTCAGGCCTCCCCGATTTGGTTTCGATCTTACCATAAAACTGACGGAGGCTGACCCCAGGTATGCTCGCCATTCTGCTCTTGCTGGCCGCAGGGACCGGAGACGTGGAGCAATCGGCGTGTAAGCCGGGAGGCTTCAAAGTGCTCCGGTTCGGCTCGGTCGAGGCCCGCGGCAAGGCGGGGGCGAGCTTCAACGTTCAGCTCGACGCCAACAACTACCAGGGGAACGGGTTCGACGCGGCCTCGCGCTCAGCGATGGCCACGTGGAGCGTGGTGAGCGGCTCGAACTGGCGCTATGTATTTTCAGGTTATGCCGCCGGAGCTTCCTCGAGTGACGGGCAGATGACGGTCCAGAAGGGAGGCACGTCGTTCCCCCAAGGGGTGCTGGCAGCCACCCTGGTCAGCGCCGACAGTTCGACCGGCCAGATCGTTGACTCCGACACTTTCTTCAACCCCGCAGTCAGCTTCAGCGCCGGCTCGCCGGGACCCGGCGAATTCGATTTCCAGTCGGTGGCCCTGCACGAGATGGGACACGGGCTGGGTCTCGATCACAACGACGGCTGCTATCCGTCGCCGACGGTGATGCAGTCGGCCATCGCCGCGGGCGCCGAGAGGCGCATCCTGTTTCCGCCGGAGATCGAGGGCGTGAGGTTTCTCTACCCCGGCACAGGCCCTGGAGGAGGCGGGGGAGGCGGAGGCGGGATCACGGCCGCGCCTTCCAGCGTGCCGCTGAGCGGGGTGGAAGGCGGATCGCCGCCGGCGCCGCAGATGGTCGTGATTTCGGTGGGCGCGGGAGCGGCGTGGTCGGCCTCCTGGTCGGTCCCCTGGCTGACCATCTCGCCGTCTTCGGGAGGCGGGCCGTCGCTGGTGACAGTGGCCGCTGCGACCGGCGGCCTGGCCGCGGGGTTCTACACGGGCAAGATTACTTTCACCTCGGGCGGCGTCACGAGCGAGGTATCTGTGTCGCTGAGCCTGGCCGGCGTGGAGGTAAGCCCGGCGACGCTGAGTTTCACGGCGCTGGCCGGTGGGGCGGCGCCCGATCCGAAGAATGTCACCATCTCCGGTGCTGCGGGGCTCGCCTGGAGCGCCACTGCCTCGACCTCCAGTGGCGGCAACTGGCTGCGGCTCTCGTCGAGCTCCGGCGGGTTGCCAGCGGTGGTTGCGGTGTTTGCGTCGGCGGCCGGGCTGGCGGCGAACGTCTACGCGGGAAAACTCACGTTCGGCGTGGGAGGGGCGATTCGCGAGGTGCCGGTGCAACTGACAGTGACGGGCCAGCCGCAACTGGTGGTGGATCCGGCGCAGCTCACGTTGTCGAGCCCGACGGGCAACCCGGTGCCGGTGTGCGTGCCGATCACGGTGCGCAGCAGCGGAGGCGACGCCTTCGACTGGACCGGGACGTCCGGGGCCTCGTGGCTGGCCGTGCAGCCCGGTTCGGGCCGCGCCCCGGCCTCAGCGAGCGTGTGCGTCACCGCGGGGAGCCTCGCTCCGCGAAGCTATCTCTCGCGGGTCACCATCGCGGCCCCTCCTTACAGCCCGCAAAGTGTCGCTGTGACGTTTGTCGTCACGCCGGCGGTGTCGGTCAGCAACGGAGGCGTGCGCAACGCTGCATCCTTCGCGCCGGAGCAGCCGGTCGCGGCGGGTGAGATCCTGAGCATCTTCGGGGTGAATCTGGCCGGGGCAACAGCGTCCGCAAATGCTTTCCCGCTGCCCACCGACTTGGCCGATTGCCGGGTGCTGATGGGAGGGGTGCCGGCCCGCCTACTCTATGTGTCCCCCAGCCAGGTGAACCTGATCGCCCCGTCCGTGCTGGCGGACGTAGCGGGGTCGGCCACGACGCTGACCATCTTCAACGGGCGGCAGGCTTCGCCAGCGGCACGGGTGGCCGTGGCGCGGCAGGCGCCGGGGGTGTTCACGGTGCTCGGCAACGGCTCCGGCGCCGGGGCGGTGACCCACGCGGACGGCTCACTGGTGAGCCGCGCATCGCCGCTCGCGCCGCGAGAGGCGTTCTCGGTCTACATGACCGGCATGGGACCGCTGGATTTGGCCGTGCCGGAGGGCGACGCCGCCCCGGCGGATCCGCTGGCGCGGGCGGCAAGCCCGGTGCGGCTGCTGGTGGATGGCCAGGAAGCGGCGGTGTTGTTCGCCGGTGCGTCGCCCGGTTTCGCCGGCTTGCAGGTGGTGGTGGCCACAGCTCCCGCCTCGCTCGCACGTCGGTATCCGGAGATGGTGGTCGAGGTACAGGGCGCGGCGTCCAATCGGTTTACGGCGGGCGGGCCGAGCTTGCTGGACGTCACGCCCGGGTCCGTTCACGCCGGAACTGATGCAACAGTCACACTCCGAGGCATCTATCTTTCGCCCACGAGTGCGGTGACGGCGGGGGGCGCGACGCTGCCCGCTGACTTCACCGACGGCGATTTGCAGACCCTGCGGGTCACCATACCGGCGCGGCTGCTGAGCTCACCGGGAACGCTCGCGCTGGCGGCGGTCGACAGCGAAGCGGCCAGCAACACCGTTACCCTGGCGGTAGACAGTAAGCAGTAAACAGTGTTTAGCGGCCACTTGAGGCAACTGTCTCCTGTCTACTGCCTACTGGGTCTGCGTTTTCGCTATAATCGGCTGGAGATGGTTGAGAAGAAACCCCAGGGCCCCGTGTTCGACGTCCGGCGGCTGGGCTCGTGGGAAGAGTTTCTGGAGCTGATCACCGATTCTCCCTACTCGAACTGGGCGTTTCGCGGCCAGAGCGACGCGCGGTGGGGCCTGTCGAGCACGTTGTCCCGGACGTTCTGCAATATCCACATCCACCCGCGAGCGTGGGGCGAGCAGGAGGAGCGCATCCTGCGCATCTTCAAGCGCAAGGCGCACCACTTTCTCAGCCAGGCGCCGGACACGGCGGACGAATTCCAGTGGCTGGCCCTGATGCAGCACCACGGGGCGCCGACGCGGCTGCTGGACTTCACCTGGTCGCCCTACGTGGCGGCGTTTTTTGCGCTGGAAAACGCCACCGGAGACGTCGCCGTGTGGGCGCTCAACCCTGTGCCTATCAGCTATGTAGAGAAGCAGACCATCCAGGGCGGCCTGGAAATCTCCCCGCCGGAGATGAACCCGCGGGTGGAAGGAAACATTCGCCGGTACTTCCTGAGCGGCAGCATTCCGTTTCTCTGGGTGGGGGAGCCGCAGGTGATGAACCGCCGGCTGATCGCGCAGTCGGGCACCTTTGCCATCCCCGGCGTCTTGACCCAGCCCATGGAGGATATTCTCAGCGGCTATCCGGACCCGAAGAAGACCCTGGTGAAATTCATCCTGCCCGCCGGGCAGGTGCGCAAGCGCGGCATGCGGGAGCTCTACCGCATGAACATCACTTACGCCACGCTGTTCCCGGACCTGGATGGATTGGCGCGCTCGTTGGGGTATGAGCTGGAGTTTCACTGGCGCTACGACCCGCACACCATGGAGCGGTACCTGGATTACTAGGACAACTTGGTGATTTGTTGATTTGGTGATTTGGGTGATTGAAACCCTCCCGGCGTGAAATGAATGCTACACAGATCGGCCGCGCAGGCCGAAGTGCGGGGCGGCAGCTAGCAGGTGGCGGTCGTTGGTCCAAATTTCGGAGAAGCCGGCGTCGCGGGCGGTGACCAAGTGTACGGCGTCACCAGCGCGAAGGAAAACGTCCGGGGCAGTTGTTGTATCGCCCGCTCGACTCGGTGGAGCAACGCCTCGGAGACGGGTGAGAGCAGCCAGACGCCGTTTCCCACGTCCTGCTGAAAGCCTGCCTGGAGCTTGAGCGCCTGTTCTCTGGTCAGGGACTTCTCGCGGGTATGACGGTGAAGGATGCAGGCCACCTCGGCCACGCACCAGGCCGAGGAGTGCAGCTCGCTCTCGGCCCGGACCAACTCACGGACTTTCCTCGAGTCGGGTTCGGTCACGTAGCATTTGGCCACGTAAGCCGAGTCGAGATAGAGACTCACGAGCGGTCTTCCTCGAGAAACTTCCCACTGTCTCCCTTTACTTTCGGAAAGCGGGCCAGCCAGTCATCCCGGTCCAGGAAGCCCTTGGGACGCGAGGAGCGGCGAACGGGGCCCAGCTCGGCCACCGGCACGCCGCGCTTCAGAATCACGATGGTGTGACCCTCCGTGGCCTGGCTTACAATGGAGCCGGTGCGCAGGTGCAACTCGCGGACGGTCGTCTTCTTCGTGTGACTCGTTGTGACACATCGGCCCCCACACGTCAGACGGCCTCTCAAGACCCTGGAGCGCGTGCTGTCGAAGGCGGGGGTGGGGTCGCGCACGGAGGCGCGGCGCATCATCCACGCCGGGCGGGTGAAGGTCAGCGGCCGCGTGGTGGAAAATCCGGACCACTGGGTGGACCTGGAGCGGGACCGGGTCCACCTGGACGGAAAGCCGCTGGCGGCCCAGAAGAAGACGTACCTGCTGTTGTACAAGCCAGCCGGGTACCTGACCACGCGCGCCGACCCCGAGGGACGCCCCACGGTATACGACCTGCTGGAGGACTTGGGCCGTTGGATATTTCCAGTTGGCAGATTGGACCGGGAGACCAGCGGGCTGCTGATCCTGACCAACGACACGCAGTTCGGGGAGAGGCTGACCAACCCGCGTCACGGTGTGACAAAGACCTACCTGGTCAAGACCGCGACGCGGCTCGAAGATGCGGAGCTGGAAAAGCTGCGGCGGGGTGTGGTTCTGGCGGACGGGCCGACCTTGCCGGCCGAAGTGCAGCGCGTGCGCGATTCGGTAAAGCACACCTGGCTTGAGATCACCATCCGCGAGGGGCGCAACCGGCAGGTGCGGCGAATGGTCGAAGCGGTCGGGAGCAAGGTGCTCAAGCTGGTTCGCACGCGGATCGGGAGCATCGGAATCGGTGACCTTCCCATCGGACGATACCGCGAACTAAAGCTGGATGAGATTCGCAAGTTATTGAAATAAAATAACTTAAAAAAAATTCTTGTCACTCTCGGGTGGAGTGTGCTAACAATAGTGTGTTCCGGCCCCAAAACGGGACGGATTTCTGTTCGGAACCAAGTAGACAATCCTTTGGGAGGTGAGTCGCATGAAAATACGTCCGCTCTATGACCGGATTGTGGTCCAACGGATCGAAGAGAAGGAGGCGGTGCGCGGCGGGATCATCATTCCCGATTCGGCCAAAGAAAAGCCGCAGGAGGGAAAGGTGCTCGCCGTGGGCAAGGGCAAGCTGCTGGAGGACGGCAAGGTGATGCCGCTCGACGTGCAGGTGGGCCAGCGCATCCTGTTCGGCAAGTACTCGGGCAACGACATCAAGCTGGATGGTGAAGAGTACCTGCTGATGCGCGAGGACGAGGTTTTGGGAATTCTGGAAGGATAAGGAGGCATACATGGCAAAACAGATCGTATACGGTGAAGATTCAAGGCAAGCGATCCTGCGCGGGGTGAACCAGCTCGCCAACGTGGTGAAGGTGACGCTGGGACCGAAGGGTCGCAACGTGGTTCTGGAGAAGAAATTCGGCGGGCCCACCATCACCAAGGATGGCGTGACGGTGGCCAAGGAAGTAGAGCTGGAGGGAAAGCTGGAGAACATGGGGGCGCAGATGGTGCGCGAGGTGGCGTCGAAGACCAGCGACGTGGCCGGCGACGGCACCACCACGGCGACCATCCTGGCGCAGGCCATCTACCGCGAGGGCGTGAAGAGCGTGGCCGCCGGGGCCAATCCGATGGCGCTGAAGCGCGGCATCGACAAGGCGGTGGATGCGGTGGTGGAAAAGATCAAGGACCTGTCCAAGCCGGTTACCGGCGCGATGATCGCCCAAGTGGCGAGCGTGTCGGCCAACAACGACCAGACCATCGGCAAGATTATCGCCGAGGCCATGGAGAAGGTCGGCAAGGACGGCGTCATCACGGTCGAGGAAGCGAAGACCATGGAGAC